>JANQGB010000086.1 GCA_028277545.1 Phycisphaerae bacterium
TCTCAGCCCAACTCGAGATGCTCAGCACTATGGTCGACGGGGCCATGTCGAATGTGGCCTCCGGCTCGGCGGACGAGTACTACTTCCGGGCTTTGGTAGACGAGGATCACGCCACCGCCGTCGCGTGGCTGGATCAGGCCCTCCAGGAGGACGCGAACCATCAGGAGGCTAGGTGCCTGCGGGCAGCGTTGCTCTGCCGGGCCGGGCAGTACGACGAGATGGTCGAGGAGGCCCGGCGGCTGACCCAAGCCCGCGATGACTCGGCGCGCGGGCACCTGCTGCTCGGCGGCGGGCAACTGCTGGCTGGCAACGGCGCGGCGGCGATTGAGGCGCTGAACCGGGTGGAGGAGATCGATGGCCGGACCGCCTGGCTGCACGTTCTGCGCGGTGCGGCTTTTGCACGCGACGAGAATCTCATCACCGCGATGCAGGAGTACAACTTTGCACTGTCGATGGATCCGGACCACGTCGTGGCCCGGTTGGCCCGGGGCAAGGCCCATTACTATATGGGCTCCTATGACGCGGCCCTGGGCGACGCCGACAAGCTCGTCGAACTGCTTCCCGAGGGCGTTCCAGCCCATGTCTTCCGCGGCGAGTGCCGCGACAAGCTGCTGGATTTCAGGGGCGCTGTAAGCGACTATAACAAGGCTATCGCCCTGGGCGATGACTCGATGGCACTGGGGGCGAAACTATTCTGGGCGATGGCCAACGCCAAACAGCAGGACATTCGCGAGAGAGCCGCCGCCGCCCTCGACGAGTCGGACGCGAGCGCCCAGGACGAGGACCGGCAGGAGAATACGCCACCCGGGGCGCGGCGCGAGAACATCGACTGGGTAAGAGAGCAGTTCCGGAAGAAGTTCGGCGGCGACGATTCTCCGAATTCCGGTAGTCCGCCCGCGGCGACAGGCTATCCCTTCGGCGGATATCCGCCTTCATAGCTCCACAGGCTGCCGAACAGTGCCCGACCCCGCACAGGAAGACATAGTGGTGAACGCCCGGGTCCGCGTTCCGATGGCCGAGCTCCGCTTCTCATTCAGCCGGAGTTCCGGGCCCGGCGGGCAGAACGTGAACAAGGTCAACACGCGGGTCACACTGTTCTTCGACCTGGAGGCGACCACCGCTCTGTCACCCGCGCAGAAGGTCCGCTTGCGTCGCCGCCTGGCAACCCGCATCGACCGTTATGGCGTTATGCGCGTCGTCTGCAGCCGCCACCGCACCCAGGTCGCGAACCGGCGGGCGGCCATCGACCGCTTCGCCGAGTTGCTGCGCGACGGGCTCACGGTGCAGAAGGCGCGCCGCAAGACTGGCATCTCACGTGCTGCCGTGCTTCGCCGCCGGGCGGAAAAGATCCGTCGCAGCAAGGTCAAGAGGCTGCGCAGCGCCCGCCCGTCGGCCGATGACTGATGGCGGAACCGGGGGCTCGGCGCCGTCGCCTATGGCCGGCGTTTCAACCGATTGTCTTCCCCAACGGTGGAAAACTCGACGGCCAGGTCGGGCGGGCAGCTTACCTCGTTGTCTTCACCGGCCAGTTCGATCTTCCAGACCAGGGCGCCGTCCTGGATGAACACCCGGTTCTCTTCGCCGATTATTGACAGCTTGGTGACATCTGAGCCCGCCAGGATAGTGAGCTCGTGATCCTCTCCGGTGATGCCTACTGAGCCGTGGATGACTTGCTCATGCCGTGTGCCGTCGCCGGTGATTGAGGTGTGCTGTGCGCAACCTGCCGTGATGGCGGCCACGGCCAGTGCCAACGCGGTGAACATCGGTGTCCTCATGAGATGCACTCCGATCTGTGCGGACGTTGAATGCACAGGCAAGTTGCCTGTGCCACACACGGCTCACAGGCAAGATGCCTGTGCCACACACAGCTCACAGGCAGGATGCCTGTGCCACACACGGCTCACACGCAGGATGCCTGTGCCACAACCGGCTCACAGGCAAGATGCCTGTGCCACAAACGGTGCACAGCCAAGATGCCTGTGCCACACACGGCACACAGCCGTGATGGCTGTGCCACATTCGGTATGGCCCGCTGTTCGAACTTACTCCGCTTGTTTCCCGTCCATCGGCCTCGGCGATACCTGCCCGGTGGTCAGGTCCCGCATCGCGTCACCGAAGGCCACAGCGCGTTGCTCCGGAATCTCGTAGCGCAGTACGACACTGGCGCCGAACTCCTCGCCGTCAACCTGGGCTTCGTGTTCGGCCAGCAGTCGACGGGTCTGCTCGAGCACGCGGTAGGGTATCTCCAGTTGAAACGGCAGGCGAGTGACCTTCAGCTCGGTCTCGAGCGCCTCGAAGGCCGCCTTGGCCGCGTTGCCGTAAGCCGATACCAATCCGCCTGTGCCGAGCTTCGTTCCGCCAAAGAACCGAGTAATGACCAGCACCACGTCTCCGATTTCGGCGCCGCGCAGGACAGCCATGGCTGGCGGGCCGGCCGTACCGGAGGGCTCGCCGTCGTCGCTCATACCCTCGGAAACGCTGGCCCCGAAGCCTATCTTGAAGGCGTAGACGTGATGCGTCGCGTCGGGCATCTCTTGCCGAATCGACCGGATGAATGCCTGGGCGTCCTTGACTGACGAGGCCGGACCGATAGTGGCGATGAATCGCGAATTGGACACCCGCATCTCGACACGACAGCGCTGCTTGGGAACTCTGTATCCGCTCATATTTCCCTGGCTGTCGCGATCTTACTCTCCCCGTCCAGTCGGTGATACTGCAGTTCTGCTGCGCGGCGACACTGAACACCACTGACGGCCGCTGCGACTTCGCCGCGCCGCAGGCAGCCGTGCGGCCAAATGCGTTTATCGGTGGGAAATTCCGGCGCCGGAACGGCGGATGCCACACCTGGCTTCGCGTTACTCCGGCAGCCAAGTCTCGTGAACGTGGAGCCACTCGACCCCGTTGGGGGCGCCGGGTTTGGCGCGCATGACGGCCGTGCTCAGGCGCCCGCGGGTGTTACCGCCGCGGTTTTGCCACTCCTCGTACGTAACCACCGCCAGGTCGCCCAGAGTGTGGTGGTGCTGCTGGTGCTTGATCCAGTAGTTGACTTTGTCGATCAGACGCTTTCCCGTTGCGGTGGGATGCCCGTTCTTGACCATGGCCAGGACCGTGGGGCGGTCGATTATCACGCCCTCCGGAGTCACCAGGTGGAACTCGGCGGCGATGACGGACTCGAAGCGGGCGAAGACCTCGTCGGTGTTGTCTAACTCACCGAGGTACCACTGCTCGAAGAAGCGGTGGAGATCGGTCACCTCCTGTTCACACTGTGCCTTGATGCTCAACTAATAGACCTCCTGCTAGCGACCGACCTGCGTAAGGCACACCCCGAGGCGCACAGGCTATACGCCCGATCGTCGTTGTGCAAGACTGGTTAAACCTGACAAGCGGAAGTGACGCTGCCGTGTCGGTCTGTACTGTAATCGATCACCTGTCCGGAGGTGCGGTGCCGGCGGCCGGATCGTCCCCGTCACCAGCCAAAAGCGGCTCTGGCGTATGGTTATAGCATGTTTCGGGCAGTTTGCCGCCTGGTGTGAATCGGGTCTGACGTTCTCTACGCGGGCCTTACACGTTAAGTGGCACGGTAACGACACACCCCGACGGCCGTTAACACCAGCAGCGTTGGGACCATCCCCGCACCACAGAGCCCGCCCGAGCCGCCCCCGCCCTGGCCAACACCGGACTGGCCGAGGAGGTTAGCTC
>JANQGB010000092.1 GCA_028277545.1 Phycisphaerae bacterium
AGCGCAGCCCTCGGCGGGGCGCCCCGGGGCTCCTCCGGCAGGCGGAGACGCGAAGACCGTCTGGGCGCGGGGCCAGCAGAGGCTGGCGGGGGCTTCGGAGACTGTGCCGGCCCGAGCGGTGCCCTGCGCTCAGCCCGAGCCGCCGGGAACCGACTTGAGTAGTGTGGCGGGCGTGCGTACACTTCGCACCGCGGGAAGCGTCGCGGCCAGTCTGGCCGGAGCGACGAACCAAGGCTTGCTGGACCCGCGATCACCAGGGGTGAGGGGAGGTGCACGAATGATCGTGGTCAGCCAGGTGCCTGAGGTCCAGCCCTGGTGATCTCCTGGACGGACGGATGCCAGGGAATGGACAGAAGCCGGCTGCCCGTTGTGGCACCGGTCTTGCAGGCGGAGTCTGACGAAAGTGAGGTGAGGAGGAGGAACGGGCCCATCGCGTGATGGCCCGCAACTGCTCCGCATGTGTTGCGTGCCTGAGAGCCGCTCCAAGAGGCAGACGTATGCGAGAAGAAATCAAGAAGCTGTTTCCGGAGTTGAACGAGATTCGCAGTGCCGAGTTGCGCGAGAAGGTGGTCAGCGTCTGGGAGGAGTCCATCACCCGCGGCGGGTGGGAGCCGGCGGAGTTGCTGGATATCCCCTTTACGTTGCTGGCGGGTGATATCGACATGCGCTTCATCGAGCACGTGCGGTCGTGCGTGCAGATGTGCCTGGCGGTCGAGCGGGTGCTCAACGGCATCTGGGGCGACCGCGTGCCGATAAGCCACGACACCCTGGTAGCAGGTGCTCTGCTGGCCGACGTGGGCAAGCCGCTGGAGTACGCCAAGAAGGACGGCCAGATCGTGAAAGGCCACGCTGGCGACATGCTCCGGCACCCCTTCAGCGGCGTCGGGCTCTGCTACAAGCACGAGCTGCCGGACGAGGTCATGCACATAGTCGCCACGCACTCCAAGGAGGGCGATCACGTACAGCGGACCATCGAGTCGATCATTTTCCACCACGCCGACTTCATCGACTTCGATATCGCCAAAGCAGTGGGCAAGTAGGACCAGCCGAGGACACTACGCCGGGGACCCGCGCTCGCAGGCCGGTCCGGGCGAACTCGGCGTAACAAGGGACTCCAGTCATGGCACAGACCCTGATAGAGAAGATCGTCACGAGGTACGCGGCCGATCTGGCGGAGGGCCGGAAGATCTACTCCGGCGACATCGTCTCCGTGCGTCCCAAGCACGTGATGACTCACGACAACACCAGCGCGGTCATTCCCAAGTTCCGCAAGATCGGTGCCACCAAGATCCACGATCCGGGCCAGCCGGTCTATTGCCTGGATCACGACATTCAGAACACCGCTCCGGACAACCTGGCCAAGTACGAGAAGATCGAGGCCTTCGCGGCGGAGCAGGGCGTGACCTTCTACAAGGCGGGCAGCGGCATCGGGCATCAGATCATGGTGGAGGAGGGCTTCGTCACGCCCGGCTCGATGGTGGTGGCCAGCGACTCGCACAGCAACATATACGGCGGGATGGCTGCCCTGGGCACGCCGGTGGTTCGGACCGACGCGGCCGCTATCTGGGCAACCGGCGAAACGTGGTGGGAGGTCCCGCCGGTGGCCAGGGTGCACCTGGCCGGCAAGTTGCAGCCGGGGGTGGTCGGCAAGGACGCGATCATCGCTCTGTGCGGCTCGTTCAACAACGACGAGGTGCTCAACCACGTGGTGGAGTTCACCGGCGACCACATCGCTGACCTGACCATGGACCAGCGGCTGAGCATCGCCAACATGACCACCGAGTGGGGGGCCCTGGCCGGCGTGTTCCCGTTCGACGAGGTCTGCCGGGACTACCTGTACAGCCGTGCGGACCTGTTCGCCCGGCGCGGCGACGATCCGCCGCGCTACACGCGCCAGGACGTGGACCGCTGGTATGCCGAACGGGTGGAGGCGGACGCCGAGTGCCATTACGCCAGGGAGTTGACGCTCGATCTGTCGCAGATCACGCCACACGTCTCCGGCCCTAACAACGTCAAGACCATGACACCCGTGTCGAAGATGGCGGAGCACAAGGTCAAAGTCGACAAGGCTTACCTGCTCAGTTGCGTGAACGGGCGGCTGGAGGATCTGGCCCAGGCGGCCGACGTGCTGCGCGGGCGGCAGGTGGCTGATCACGTGCGGTTATACGTGGCGGCCGCCTCGGCCGAGGTCGAAGGCAACGCCAAGGAGAGCGGCGCGTGGCAGACGCTGCTGGAGGCCGGTGCCCGTGCCCTTCCGCCTGGTTGCGGGCCGTGTATCGGGCTGGGCGAGGGAACGCTGGAGGCGGGTGAAGTCGGCATCAGCGCTACCAACCGCAATTTCCAGGGCCGCATGGGCTCACGCGAAGCCTCGGTCTACCTGGCCAGCCCCGCGGTCGTCGCGGCCTCGGCGGCCGCCGGCTACATCTGCGCCCCCCAGTCCTTCGAAACCACGGCGATCGGGCATAGTCTGAAGGAAAACCCCCAGCCACAACGAGACGTCGGAGCGGTGACCATCCTGGATGGCTTCCCCGAGCAGGTGGAAGGGCGACTGCTGTTCCTGCCGGAAGATGACCTGAACACTGACGGCATCTACGGCAAGGACGTGACCTATCGGGATGACCTGACCGAGGAGCAGATGGGTCAGGCCGCCATGCTCAATTACGATCCCGAGTTCCAGAGGCTGGCGGCGGCGGGCGACATCATAGTGGCCGGCCGGAACTTCGGCTGTGGTTCGTCACGCGAGCAGGCCGCTACCGCCCTAGCCTTCCGCGGCATCCGCATGGTGGTGGCGACGTCCTTCTCGCAGACCTATAAGCGCAACGCGTTCAACAACGGGTTTATCGTGTTCGAGTGTCCACAGCTCGTGGATGACCTGCGCAGCGCCAGCGGAGATCAGATCGGCGCGGGAAACAGAACCATCCCCGCATCCGGCAAGGCGACAGTTGACTTCGCCCACTCGACTCTTCGGTACGGCGGCAAGGACTACGCCTTTGCCCCGCTCAGCACGGCTCCGCAGGAGTTGATCGTAGCCGGCGGCGCCGAAGCGGTTGTGCAGCGCAAGCTGGCCTCCAGTTGACTCGCGAGGCCAGCCCCTCATAAGGCAGTGCGGGACGCACCGCAAAGGCAGGAGAAAGGACTTCGCCGCATGATTCAGGCTTCAACGTTGGAGACGTCGCCCGAGAAGACGTCGTGGCGGGGCGGCAGCGGCCGGCCAGCCTCACCGGCGACGCTACTGAGTCGAACGCTCGCGGCCGCGATGATGTGCTGCTGTCTCCTCGGTTGCGAGCCTGCGGAGCCGGACCCACAAGTGGACGGCGCGCCGGCCGGGGCGGAGCAGGCGACCAAGCGTATCGGAGTAAGCCTGCTTACTGTGCAGCATCGGTTCTACCAGGATCTGCGCGCGGGGCTGGAGGAAGAAGCCAGGAAACACGGCTACGAGTTGCTGATCACCACGGCCGAGTTCGACCCCGCCCGGCAGGCCAACCAGATCGACGAGTTCATCGTGCAGCGGGTCAACGCGATAGTGGTCTGCCCCTGCGACTCTCGCAGCGTGGGGGCCAGCATAGCCCAGGCCAACGAGGCGAACATCGCTGTCTTCACCGCGGACATCGCCAGTCTGTCGCCGCTGGGCAAGGTCACGGCACACATCGCCTCGGACAACAGGCAGGGTGGAGTGGAGGCGGCCAAGCTGATGGTCGAGGCGATCGGTGGGAAGGGTAAGCTGGCCATACTTTCCCACCCGGCGGTCACCAGCGTGATGGATAGAGTTCGTGGCTTCAAGGAGGAGATCGCCAAGCACGACGGGATCGAGATAGTCGCGGAGCTCTCCGCCGAAGGTAAGCGCGACAAGGCGGTGCGGGTGATGGAGGATCTGCTGCAGTCTCAGCCGTCGCTGGCCGGCGTGTTTGGAATCAACGATGACTCGGCCTTGGGTGCCCTGGCGGCCATAGAGGCGGCGGGCAAGCTGGGGCAGATAAAGCTGGTCGGCTACGACGCCACCCCGGAGGCACGCCAGAAGATCAAGGCCGGGGCCATCTACGGTGACGTTATCCAGAACCCGCGGCGGATCGGCGAGCTGACCATCCAGGCCATCCGGGACACCTTCAGCGGCCAGACGCCGCCCAGCGTGATACCGGTCGAGGTCGGCACGTACACGGGCGAGTCGAGCTGATCGATGGTGTCGGCCGCGCCCCGCCTGCGTTGTGACTGCATCCGCAAGGCGTTTCCGGGTGTTCTGGCGCTGGATAACGTGAACCTGGAGGTTGCTGGCGGCTCGGTCCACGCGGTGGTCGGCGAGAACGGGGCCGGCAAGAGCACCCTGATGAAGGTGCTCTCCGGGGCGGTGGCGGCCGACTCCGGATCGATCGAAGTCGATGGTCAGCGGGTCAGGATTACCGATGCCCGCTCATCGCAGCGGCACGGCATCGCCATTGTGTACCAGGAATTCAACCTGGTGCCTGACCTGAGCGTCAGCGAGAACATCTACCTGGGGCGCTGGCCGAGATCGCGCCGCACCCGGTGCGTCGACTTTGCCAGCTTGCACCGGCAGGCCATCGAGCTGCTCGGCAGACTGGGAATCGAGCTGCCCGTCCGGCGTTCGGTCAACGAGTTGAGCATCGCCCAGCAGCAGATGGTGGAGATTGCCAAGGCTCTGTCACTGGACGCCCGGATTCTGATCCTCGATGAACCGTCGGCGGTTTTGACACCGCACGAACTCGAAGCGCTCTTTCGGCTGGTGCGCGACCTGAAGCAGCGCGGCGTGAGCATCATTTACATCTCGCATCGACTGGATGAGATATTCGACATCGCCGACGCGGTCACCGTGCTGCGCGACGGACAGCACATCTCGACGCGCCCGATCGAGCAGGTCGAACGCCATCTTCTGATCGCCGAGATGGTCGGGAGGGAGCTGACCGATGAGTTCCCCGGCCGATCCTGCGCCGTCGGAGAGAGTGTGCTGCGGGTCGATCGGCTGACCGCCCGGCACCGCTTCGCAGAGGTAAGCTTCGAGGTCTTCGCCGGCGAGGTGTTCGCCCTGACCGGACTGGTGGGTTCCGGACGGACCTCCGTGGCCAAAGCCGTGTTCGGTGCGATTCGCCCCGACTGCGGGGGAGTGACGGTCGGCGACACGCGCGGGCCCTTCAAGAGTCCGCGGGAAGGGATCGCTGCCGGCGTGGCCATGCTGCCCGAGGACCGCAAGCAGGAGGGCGTGCTGCTGGAGCGGAGCCTGCGCGAGAACGTCACCCTGGCCAACCGCAGCGCCTCGGCAGTGGCAGGCTTCCTGGACATTGGTCGGGAACGCGGCCTGGCGCGGCGGCTGATGGGCGACCTGCAGATCAAGGCGGTCAGCACCGAGTCGCTGGTTGAGACGCTGAGCGGCGGGAATCAGCAGAAAGTGCTGCTGGCCCGCTGGATGTCGCTGCCGCACCGGTTGATCCTGTTCGACGAGCCCACCCGCGGGGTGGACGTGGGGGCCAAGTACGAGATCTACCTGCTGATCAACCGCCTGGCCTCCGAGGGGGCGGCGGTGCTGATGGTCTCGTCCGAACTGCCCGAAGTGATCGGCATGGCCGACCGCGTTGGCGTCATGCATGAAGGGCGGTTGGGCGGCATCCTGGACAACCGACACCGCCAGGTCACACAGGAGCAGATCATGTGCCTGGCGTCCGGAGAGGAAGTGATGGTTTGAGCAACGCCCCTGCCAAGGGCAAACTGTTGACTGACGACCCGCCACGCAGCCGGGGAGCGACTGCCCTGCACTGGCTGGTACGTCTGCGCATGCCGGTCGTGCTGGCGTTGCTGGTCATCGCCGTGACGATCCTGACCGACCAGGTTTTTGCCCGCCCGGAGAACCTGGTGAACGTCGCCCGGCAGATTTCGTTTGAGGCACTGATCGCCTTCGGCATGACCCTGGTGATCGTTACCGGTGGGATCGATCTGTCGGTGGGCTCTCTCGTGGCACTGACCGGCGTGGTGGCTGGCGTGGCCATGCGTACTACGCTGGACTGGTCGGCGCCGCTGTGCATTCTGGCTGGCTTCGGGGCAGGGGTCGGCGTGGGGGCGGCCTCTGGCGTGATTTCCGGCACGGTGGTCACCCGCTTTGCGATTCCACCCTTTATCGTCACCCTGGCCGCCATGTTGATCGCCCGCGGTTTCGCCTTCATCGCCTGCCACGGTGAACCGGTGTACGAGCTGCCGCCGGACCTGCTCTTTCTGGGGCGCGGGTTCGTGGCCCAGGGGTTGCTGGGCAAGATGCTGCCGGTTCCGGTCCTGATCATGCTGCTGGGCTTTGTCGGCTTCCACGTGCTGCTTTCGCGGACGGTGTTCGGGCGCGGAGTGATCGCGGTGGGCAGCAACGAAGAGGCGGCGCGGCTGTCTGGCATAGCGGTGCGGCGGACGAAGCTGATCGTCTACGTGCTGACCGGAGCCCTGTGCGGGGTGGTCGGCGTGATGCACGACGCCAAGCTCATGGCCGCCGACCCGAAGGTAGGCGAGATGTGGGAGTTGAACGTCATTGCGGCCGTCGTGGTCGGCGGGACCAGCCTCTTCGGCGGCCGGGGCAGCATACCGGGCACGCTCATCGGGGCCCTGATCATCGGCGTTCTGAACAACAGCCTGAACCTGCTTAACGTCGATCATTTCTGGCAGAAGGTTGTCCTGGGGCTGGTCATCCTGCTGGCGGCGCTGCTGGACGCCGGGCTGCGGCGTCTGGGCCGGAGGTGAGCGGGCAGGGCTGGCGGCGTCGGGCTCTGCCGCGCGCCGGGGGCTGAGTGCCGGCAATTGACACTCTGTCAACCGTGGTCAATGGCCAGGCCGGGTTCGTCGCTGCGGATATCGTCGGTGGCGGCCACGGGATTCGAGATGTCGCCGAAGCGGCCATCGGGGCCGGCGGACTCGAAGATCGGCCGGCCCTGGTTGCGGGAA
>JANQGB010000654.1 GCA_028277545.1 Phycisphaerae bacterium
AGGGCCGGGTGACGGTAAAGACCAACATCGCCCAACTCGTCGGTGGGGCGACCGAAGAGACGGTCATCGCCCGCGTGGGGCAGGCCATCGTCAGCGCCATCGGATCGCGTGAGAGCTACAAGGACGTACTCGAAAACCCCGACCATATCGCCCAGAGCGCTCTGCGCGGCGGCGGCCTGGCGGCGGGCACGGCCTTCGAGATTCTCTCGGTGGACATCGCCGACATCAGCGTGGCTGCCGTGGCCGACGCCGCCAACGTCGGCGCCCAGTTGCAGGCCGAGCAGGCCGAGGCGGACAAGCGACGCTTTCAGGCCGAGGCGGAACAAAGGGCGGCGCTGGCTCGGGCGCGAGAGGCCGAGATGATGGCCCTGGTCCAGGAGAACCGGGCCAAGGTAGTGGAGGCCGAGGCCCAGGTGCCGTTGGCCATGGCCGAGGCATTCCGCAGCGGCAACCTGGGCATCATGGACTACTACCGGATGAAGAACATCGAAGCCGATACCGGCATGCGCCGGACCATCGGCGGAGAGGATAAGCCGGACCAGAAGAAGGGTTAAGACACGGGCGGGTGTTACCTGCCGCGACACGGGCAGGGCCGGGTTCACGCGCCACCGGCCCCTGGCCGACGATCCGGCGAGCAAACCCGCCCTGTCAGTTGTACCAGCAGCGCGCCACAGGCCGGGCGCTGGCGGCACCTTTGCGGGAACGTTTATCGTGATTGACTGGCCCCAACTGATCGCCCAGGTCCCAGACGATGACGGCGGCGCCGGCTGGAAATCACTATTCTACCTGGCCATTTTCATCGTCGTGCCGATCATCAACGCCATCAAGGACAAGTTCGTCAAGCGGGCCGAAGAGAAGCAGGCGCTGGCTGCTGAAGTGATAGAGGACGACGCGGACCTGCCATCGCCTCCGGTGAAGACGGGACTGGAAAACAAGCTGCCTATTGCAGCCCTGCTGAAACCGGAAGCGGGCGCGACGCCACGGATGGATGCACCGGCCGCTACACCAGCACGACCGGCCCGGCCGACCGCACCGCCAAGACCCTCGTCGCCTCCGCCACAGGCTAGGCCTCTCCCGTCCGCCGCGCCGACTCCCGGACCACGGCCGGCTCCCGGCGGCAGACCGCAGCCGCGCCCCGCCGCTCGCCGGCCCCAGCAGGCGTCACCCACGCGTCGGGTGGTCAGCGGTATGGATGGCGTGGACGTCCATGCCGCCGACCCACGTGTGGACGTACACCTTGCCGATCCGCGAGTCGACATGGGTCGCGTGGACCGCAGCGTGCCCGACGCGGTGCATGAGGCCAAATCCAGCACTATCACCTCTGATGACGCTCCGGGCGCGGGC
Source organism: Phycisphaerae bacterium (assembly GCA_028277545.1). Taxonomy (GTDB): domain Bacteria; phylum Planctomycetota; class Phycisphaerae; order UBA1845; family UBA1845; genus JANQGB01. The sequence goes on from JANQGB010000654.1 coordinate 1,345, forward strand.
GTACTACCTGTGGGTGGCAGCCTTGTACCCGAAGACTTGTCACCGGCAGCCATGCGCCGAGCCATCGTGCTCAGCGAGATACTCCAGCCGCCGCTGGCCTTGCGCGATCCGCAGGCCTGAAAGATCGTGTAGCGCAACCACTTCTGGAGAAGAGGGTTAGCATTTATTTGTCAAGCCCGGCAACCTTAAGCCAATATTAGTGGTATAACCCCAGTGGCAGGGCTGGGGTTGTGCGCCCTGCTGCGGCAGGCAGTAGGGCAGCGGATCACGGTGGCGGCAACCTGGGGCGGTGGCAGTCCATGAGTCTTGGCGACATCCTCGTTCAGCGCAAGAAGATCACCGCGGAGCAACTGGCGGAGGCCCGCAACGCTAGGAAGGGCCCGCAGGACCGCATTGAGCGCATCCTGGTGGAGAAGGGCTTTGCCAAAGAGCGTGATGTGCTCGAGATCATCGGCGAGCAGCTCTCCATCCCCGTGGTCGATCTGGCCAACATCAGAATCGACGCCGACCTGCTCAAGCTGATCCCGCCCAAGGTGGTGCACCGCTACCGCATGCTCCCGATTTCCAAGGAAAACGGGACCATCCGCATCGCCACGGCCAACGCCTTTGACCTCTACGCCTTCGACGAACTGCGAATGCTCACCGGCACCAAGGTCGAGCCCGTGCTCGCCTCTGAGGCTGAGATCAAGAGGGCCATCAAGCAGTTCTACGGAGTCGGCGGCCAGACCATCGACGAGATGATCGGCGAGTCGGAGATAGAAGTCGTCAGCGACGTCGAGGAGCAGGACGCCGATCTCATCGAGCAGGCTCAGGAAGCCACGGTAGTCAAGCTGGTCAACGAGATCCTGCTGGAGGCCATCCGCGATCGGGCAAGTGACGTCCATATCGAACCCTATGAGGACGCCCTGCGTATCCGCTACCGTATCGACGGCGTGCTGCACACCACCAACGTGCCGCCCCAGATCCGGCGGTTTCAGGCGGCCATCATCTCGCGTATCAAGATTCTCAGTAACCTCAACATCGCCGAGAAGCGCCTCCCGCAGGACGGCGGCTTCAAGATCAAGACCGGCAACCGCGAGATCGACCTGCGGGTCAGCATCATCCCCACGTCCTTCGGAGAGGGCGTGGTTATGCGTATCCTGGATAAGCAGTCCGTGCTGATCTCGCTGGGTGAGTTGGGGCTGCAGGACGAGGCCTTTGAGGGTTTCAACAAGCTGATCCACCAACCGTTCGGGATCATCCTGGTCACCGGCCCCACCGGCTCCGGCAAGACCACCACGCTGTACGCCTCGCTCAACGCGGTGAAATCCGACAAGATCAAGATCCTCACCGTCGAGGACCCGGTCGAGTATCACCTCGACGGAATCAACCAGGTCCAGATCCAGCCCAAGATCGGGCTGACCTTCGCGTCCGGCTTGCGCAGCTTCCTGCGTCACGACCCGGACGTGATCCTGGTCGGTGAGATTCGCGACCTGGAGACCGCCGAGACGGCCATCAACGCGTCGCTGACCGGCCACCTGGTGTTCAGCACCCTGCACACCAACGACGCCGTGACCTCCACGACTCGTCTGCTGGACATGGGCGTCGAACCCTTCCTGGTGTCCAGTTCTATCGAGGGCGTGCTGGCTCAGCGCCTGGTGCGCAAGATCTGTCCGGATTGCAAGGAGCCATTCAAGCCCGACGTCGACAAGCTGCCCAAGGACCTAATCGAGATGCTCGAGCCGGGCCACTCGCTGTACCAGGGCAAGGGTTGCCGGGAGTGCCGCAACACCGGCTACCGTGGCCGGATGGGGTTGTTCGAGCTGCTGATGGTCAACGACGAGCTTCGTGAGATGATCGTCAAGCATTGCTCCGCTACCGAGATCCTCAGTGTGGCCCGCAAACAAGGCCTGAAGCTGATGCGCGAGGATGGCTGGGCCAAGGTCCTCGGCGGCACCACTACGGTCGAAGAGATCAACCGCGTCACCAAGTCAATGTGATGACTAAGACCTGACAAGGCGCTCGCAGCCGGGCGCTAACACCCTATAAACAGCGCAACCTGCGGCGCCGCATATAGGGCTGGCTGTTCATCGAGCGCGCGGCAGCCGGCAATGGGCCTCGACGAAACTCACAGAGTGGTGCCTATGCGCAAACCACTCGAATACTGAACCTTAGGCGCTACATTCTCGCAGCGCGAATCGCCCATTGCTCGCGGTCAGCCATCCGTGACCCGGCGCGCGACCAACTGCACCTTCCGCGAATTCCTGGCGACGAGGCGCTGCCACTGACTGCAATGCAACATTGTCAAAATAGGGCGATAAGCCAACGTGCTATCTGTCGGCCCGTCTTGTTTTTTGGTGCCGTGTCAAATATGACCTATTCCGCGCCAGCAGGCGCCGAAACCTGGCCAAGTGCTGCAATCGGCGGAGGAGTCGAGGTGTACAAGGACCGAGAGGTCGGCGCCGGGCCGACCTGCTGGAGATTGTGTGAATACTCGTTTCGCGCGTGGGATTGGGATTGACCTAAGTAACTGTTGGCGTTAGGTTAACCGCTGGCAGGATGCCGTCGGTGTTTTGGTAGTGAGCGGTCTCGACCAGGGAGGGTCGGACGAATCTGTTCGCCGCTTCTATTTCCCACCCCGGCCGAATCCGTATCCGGCGATCTCCCGGACACAGGTTGAGCATCCTCATCGGCTCCGGTGTGCGTTGGAGTCGGGGAGTAGACCGGACGTGCCAACGTTCAGCTACAAAGCGGTCGGGGACGACGGCCAGTCTGTCGCGGGGTCATTGACGGCTGAGAACTACCAGGTCGCCCTGCGCATGCTGGAGGAGAAGTCCCTCTTTCCGGTAAGCGTCTCCGAGGGCGCGCTGGCCGGCAAGTCCATCATCGGGCGAGCCAAGAAGGTCAAGATCCGCTTCCTGACCACGTTCTATAGCCAGTTGGCCGACCTGCTGCGGGCGGGCGTCCCAATGCTGAGAGCGCTGGATGTGCTGGCCCGGCAGGACTCCAACAAGGTTCTCACCGAGGTGATCAAGGACGTGCGGGAAGAGGTCTCCGGTGGTGCCGCCCTGGCCGACGCCATGGAGAAACACCCGAACGCTTTCAATCCGCTGCACGCCGCCATGATCCGGGCCGGCGAGCGCGGTGGCTTCCTCGAAGATGTGCTCACGCGTATCTCGAACTTTGCCGAACGGCAGGACGAACTGCGCAACAAGTTGATCGGTTCGATGATTTATCCGCTGGTTCTGCTGATAGCCGGGTCCGGCGTTGTTCTGTTCCTGCTGGTCTTCGTGGTGCCCAAGCTGGGCGAGAGCCTGCGCGTGGAGAACTACAACGTTCTGACGCACATCGTCATGGGGGCGACGGCGCTGTTGCGGGATTACTACGCCTTCCTGATTGTCGGTGGGCTGGCCTTGGTCTTCGGTATCGCCTCCATGTTCAAGACGGCCTGGGGGCAGATGCTCAAGGCCAAGTTGCAGCTCAAAGCGCCGATCTTCGGCAAGGTCTTCACCATGGTGGCGGTGTGCCGCTTCTGCCGGATTCTGGGCACCATGCTGCAGAACGGTGTGCCTATCCTGCAGTGTTTGAAAATATCGAAGGACTCGGCCGGCAATCCCATCCTGGCGACGGAGATTGAGAGGGCGGCGGAGAGCGTGCGCAAGGGTGAGACGTTGTCCAAGCCGCTGGACGAGTGCGGCCTGTTCCCCATGGACACCATCGACATGATCGCGGTGGCCGAGGAGAGCAACAACCTCGAGAACGTGCTCATTCAGATTGCGGACGCGAACGAGAATCGCACCTCCCGGCAGATCGACCTGGCAGTCCGACTGCTGGAGCCCGTGCTGCTGGTGGCCATGGCGGGGCTGGTGCTCTGCATTGCCCTGGCACTGCTGCTGCCGATCCTGACCATGAGTTCATCCGCGATGGGTGGTTGATACGAACGAAACCGAATCGAGATGATTCGTAACCGAAGGCGTCCTGCGTAGGAGTAGACATGATGAAACGGTCCAGGCAAGTGCGGCGTGGCGGCTTTACGCTGCTGGAAGTGTTGTTGGTAGTCGGGATTCTGGCGCTGCTGGCCGCCCTGGTCGCACCGAACCTGATGAGGATGGGTGACACGGCCAAGATCGACCTGGCCACCTCCCAGGTCAAACGTGGCGGCACCATAGGCAATGCCCTGAAGAGCTTCCGCTTCCACGTCGGGGTCTATCCCGAGACCGACGAGGGGCTGGCCGCCCTGTACGAAATCCCGGACAGCCTCGATGAAGAGGACGGCAAGTGGAAGGGCCCCTACCTGGAAGGTGACCCGGAAGACCTCAAAGACCCCTGGGGCAACGAGTTCAACTACCGCTTCCCCGGCGAGATCAACGAGGAGGAGTTCGAGATCTGGAGCAACGGCCCCAACGGCAAGGACGATGATGGCGACGAAGACGACATCATCAGTTGGCGCAAGAAGTAGCAGGCGGGGCGTGGCCCAGCCGGCAGGGCGCTAAAGCGACGGCGCTTCAATCCGCCGGCCCGAGAGGCACCGCATGGACGTCGACCGACGAACTCGAATCCGCAGGCGGGGTTTTACCCTGCTGGAGATCGTGCTGGTCATCGGCCTGCTGGTGGCTTTGAGTGCCATGGTGGTGCCCAACATCGTCAAGCAGATCGAGGATCGCCGGCTGCCCGACTCGGCAGACCAGTTGCGCTCCTTGATCCTGACCACCCGCGCCGAAGCCATGTTCGACGGCAAGCGTTACCGCATCCGCTTTCCGGCCGAGGATGAACTGGACGACGAGGGTGACGACCGCCAGCCCTTGATCGAGCGGGAGGACGATCCGCTGCTCGAGCCGGGGGTCTACAACCCGGTCAACGCCCACTGGGTCTACGGCGAGACCTTCCTGCGGGACGTGTGGTGCATCCAGGTTCGCCTGGGCAAACCGACGGTCGCCCAGTTGCAGGAAGGGTACGAGTCCACCGACGAGGATGAGCTGGACAAGGAGTTCGAGGACGAGGACCCCGACTTCCCGCCGCTGATTATCGAGCCGGACGGCACCAGTGACTGGGCCACCTTCATGGTGACCAACCTGCCACGGGAAACCAGCGTGGAGGACGTCGAGGAGGACGACCCGGTTATCGAGGTGATTCTGGATGGCCCGCTGGGGCTCATCTGGCTGCAGCGTCCGTTCCGGGAAGAGGAACTGGACATGCTCGAGGAGCACGGCTGGCCAGCGGTTCTGCGGCAGGATTTCCTGCGGCCAGAATCGCTGACCGAAGAGGACGTGCTGGAGATTCAGGACCGGCTGATACGCAGATGACATCGGCCACGCGACATGGCGATCGCCGCGCTGTCGGCACCGTTTGGCAACCAGTGCCAGCCGGGTGTGCCCGCACACCTGTCGGCCCAGGTCGTGGTCGGTGCGGCTACCTGCTGCTGGAAGTGGTCATCGCGCTGGGCCTGTTGGTGGTTGGCCTGTCCGCCATAGGGATGCAGGTCCAGACCTCCTACGAGACCACCCACGAAACGGCTCGCATGCTCAGGGCCATGAACCTGGCCGAGAGCAAGATGGCCGAGCTGGAGTCCGGCCTGATCCTGGACATCGACTCCGCCATCGAGGACGACCTCGAAGAGGAGTTCGGCCGGCTGTTTCCCGACTTCGCCTGGCGCCTGCGGCTGGACCCCACCGAGACGCCCGAGCTATGGGCCGTACGGCTGGACATCCTCCACCTGCATCGCGAAGACGTTGACGAGGAATTCGATTTCGACGGGGCCGCGATTCTCTTCACTATTCGTACTCTGCGGGCCAGCCCGGCCACGATCGACCCTGAGAAAGACTTCGGCGCCGACGAAGAGGCCATGCAGCAGCTCGTCGATGCCCTGGCGGGCACCGAGATAGACCCCTACGCCATTGATCTTCAGCAGATCGGCCAGTTACCCATGGAGCAACTCCTGGAGCTGCTGACCGCCTTCGAAGACGCGGGTCTGCTCGAGGGCGTTAACCTGGGGAGCTTCCTGCCGCCGGAGATCATGCAGCTTCTGGACGAAGCCCGCGGTGAGCCGGAGGACACCGGCACCGGTGGTCTGGGCGACGGACCGGAGGTGCAGTGATGCCGCCGACCAGCCAACGCCGCGCCGTGACACTGGTCGAGATGGTCATTGCCACCTCGCTGCTGATCACGCTCATGGGCATGATGTACTGGTTCTACGGCTCGACGCTGGAGACCCGCGAGGACGGCCTGACCCGGACGCGCGATGTGCAGTTGGCCCGCGTGGTGCTAAGCAACATGGCCAACGAGATTCGCACCTCCACCGGCAACACGCCGGGCTACGGCGTCGGCCTGTTCGGTATTGAGGACAGTATCTCGGTCAACACCATCGTGCTGCCTGACAAGATCGTGAACCGCCGCCACTTTCTGGGCGACACCACCGAGGTGGCCGGCCAGTTTGATGTGCAGGAGGTTCGCTACTACATCGCCTGGGACGAAGAAAACCTCACCGAGGAGGGCGATCCCCGGGCGCTGGGCCTGGTGCGCCGCGTTACCAAGACCTTCAACCGCGGCGTCTATTTCGAGACGGACGCCGAACAGGAAGAGGAGGTCGAGGACGAGGAGGCGCTGGCCGTCAAGGAAGAGCTCTATGCTCCGGAGATCAAGTTCCTGGAGTTTCGCTACTTCGACGGCGCCACGTGGTGGGAGAAGTGGGAACTGGGTGGCGGTACCGAGAACACGCTGCCCATGATGGTGCGCATCACGATCGGTTTCGAGCCCGTAGTACCAGACGAACTGGCGGAGATGGAACTGGTCGAGGACGACTTTCTGCGCGACGAGGAGGAACGTGAGGAGTTGCCGGCGGACCGGCACACTATGTTTGTGAGGCTGGTCCAGTCCAACGCCAACCCGATCGGCGTGCGGATGCAGCGTGAAGCGTCCGCCTTTGCCGAATCGGAAGGAGGTCTGTAGGCCTTGTCACTGCGACGCGGCCATCGTGTACGGGGCATGATCCTGCCCGTGATGCTGCTGATCCTGCTGTTGCTGGGTCTGCTGGCGGCGGGGTTTGCCTTCCGGGTTCATGCGGACCACTCCGCCATGAACGCGGTGTCCTATCGCCTGCACACCCGGCTGGCGGCCGAGGCTGGTGTCGAGAAAGTGCTGCTGGGGCTGCGCGTGTATCGCGACAACGTGTCCGCCTGGTACAGCAATCCAGACGAGCTGAACCGCATCATCGTCTGGACGCCAGGCGACGACACCTTGTGGGGCACCAACGAAGAACTGGAAGAAGGCACCATCGCGTACCGTTTCAGCATCGTGGCCGACGACCCCTTCGACGACGAAGAGCGCTGCCGCTTCGGCATCACCGACGAGTCCGCCAAGCTCAACATCAACACCGCCACCCGCCAGCAGTTGATGCGCCTGCTCCGGCAGGTGGCCACCGAGGAGGACATGGTCGTCGAGGAGCTGGTTGACGCCCTGCTCGACTGGCGGGACGAGGACGAGCAGCCTCGCGAGAACGGGGCGGAGTTCGAGTACTACGGCACGCTGGACACGCCGTATCATCCCAAGAACGGGCTCTTCGACACCGTCGAGGAACTCCTGATGGTCAAGGGCTTCGACGGGCGAGTGCTCTACGGCGAGGACGCCGACCGCAACGGCCTGCTGGGCCCCAACGAGGACGACGGCGACGACAGCTTTCCGGCCGACAATACCGACGGCGAACTCAACCGCGGGCTCTATCCTTACATCACCGTCATCTCCCGGGATGCCAACTCTGACCACGAGAATCGCCCGCGGATCGACCTGTATGGCGAACAGCAGCAGGTCCGCGCCCAACTGGCGGAGTACATCGACGACAGTCGCAAGATCGAGTTCATCATCCAGGCCGTCACCAGCGAGGACGATGAGGGAGACCAGGGGGGCGAGGGCGGCGCGGAGGATCAAGGCGACCGGGACGAGGAGAAAGCCCCGGACGGTGAGGACCAGCCAGGCACAATGGGCGACGGTGAGGATGGTGGTGGAGGCGACGATCCGGAAGGCCTGCTTGGCGGTGGCTCCGGCGACCAGGGAGCGGACGGTGGCAAGGGCAGCCGGCGCCAGAGAGCCCGCCAACAGCCGATCGACGAGGAGGACGCTGGAGCTGAAGGTGAGGGTGAAGGTGAGGGCGAGGGGTCCGGTGAGGCAGGCGGCGACATCGGCGACGCCCTCGATCAACTCACGGACCAGTCCTCGCGTTTATCCTCTCCGGCCGAACTGCTGACTGCTGACCTCGGGCAAGCCAACCCGCTAACGCTGGAAGACCTGCCCATCCTGATGGATCGCACTACGACGGTCGATCCGCTGTCCGAACTGGAGGGGCTGATCAACGTGCTGACTGCCCCGCCGCAGGTTCTGCGCAGCATCCCGGGCATCTCCGGCGAAGAGGTTGCGGCCATCGTGCAGAACCGGACCGATCTTTCGGATGAGGAGCGCCTCACTACCGCGTGGCTGGCGACGCGGGAAGCGGTGAGCGTCGAGACCTACGTTCAGATTGCACCGTACATCACTGTCCGTGGCCGGCAGTTCACTATCCAGTCGCTGGGCTATGCCGACCACGTCGGCATGATCTACCGGCTGCAGGTGATGGTGGAGATGCGCGGCCCCGTGCCGCAGGTGGTGTACTATCGAGACCTGACCTCGCTGGGAGCGGTTTTTCCGATCCGCGAGGGTGAAGGAGAATACGGCTTTGGTGGCACTAGCGGGTGAACGACAGATACTGAGCGTCGACTGGGACCAGCGCGAGCTGCGGGTGGTGTACGCCCGCATTCGCCGGGAGCGGGTCCAGATCGAGGACGTCTTCGCCGTCACGATCCCGGA
>JANQGB010000150.1 GCA_028277545.1 Phycisphaerae bacterium
GCCGAACAACCGGATCGGCGCGCCCTTCCGGGTGACCGCCTACGCCGACTACCGGACCGGTGGACCGCATGCTGGGCGTCGATTTCTCGACCATCCTCCCGCATAATCTGCTGGTCAAGATGGACATCGCCACCATGGCCCACGGCCTGGAGGCACGCTCGCCCCTGCTGGATAACGAACTGATCGACCTGGTCTCCCATTATCCGGAGCGGGTAAAGCTGTACGGCCGAACGCCCAAGCCGCTGCTTCGCGAACTAAGCGCCCGCTACGTGCCGCAGCCTGTACAAACCGCACCCAAGCGCGGCTTCGAGATCCCGCTGGTGCGCTGGCTCCGTGGGGACTTGCGCTCACTCTGTGAAGACGTGGTATTGGCGCGGGACGGGGTGGTAGTCGAGATGTTCGACCGGGCGGCCCTCGAAGACATTCTGCGCAAGGGGCACGAACTGGATCCGGCCCGCTGGAGCCGGCGGGTCTGGCTGCTGCTGATGCTGGGTATGTGGGACCGGGCTGTTAACAAGCCGCGTCAGCAGGCGCCAGCCGGGTGGTTGAACAACGCAAGCACGTAGCCGTGGTGGGATATCCGGCCAGGGAGCCGGAGCAGGCTTAGACACCAGGGGCTCGAGACCATGACGCCCTAGTCGGCCGAGCTGCGTCGGCTGAGTGGCGGAGCAAACCGGATGCACGACATCAAGCGGATCTACTTTGAGGTGGGGGCCGCTCGCAGCGGCACGTCTTTTTTGGGCCAGGTGCTGTCGCGCCACCCCATGCTGGCCTACTGGGACCGCCCCACGTACATCCTGCGACACGGCAATGCCTGGAAATCCGACGACTGCTTCGGCACCGAGCAGGTCACGCCGCGGATTCGCAACTACATCCGGCGGCGCTTCGCGGAGTATACGCGGGCTCAGGGAAAAGACTCGCTGGTAGTCACCACGCAGTTCATCGTATTGGCACTCGATTTCATCAACGAGGTGTATCCCGAGTGCAAGATCATCCACATCATCCGGGACGGGCGTGAGGTGGCATCCTCGCAGAAAGGACGCTGGGAGTCGCACGGCGACCAGACCCCGCTGCAACTGCTGCGCGCCCGGCTGCCCGAAATTCCGGTCACCGACATGCCCGCTTACGCGGGTGAGTTTGCCATCTCGGTCATCCGGCGCCTGTTGGGCACCAAACGGCGTCACCGTTTCGGACCTCGGATCAAGGACTGGAAGCGGCTCAGCCGCTCGATGGACACCCTGGCCTTCACCGGCCTGTGCTGGAAGGAGTGCGTCAGCGCCGCCCGCCGCGCCGGGGCCGCTATGCCTGCCGACCGGTACCACGAACTGCACTTCGAGAAACTGGTCCGCGAGCCGGAGGAGGTGGTCGGCAGGCTGCTGGAGTTCATGGAGCTACCGCCGTCCGCGGAGGTGGAGGACTATATCAAGAACAACGTCAACCGGAACATCTCGGGCAAGTGGCTCAAGACGCTGAGCGAAGAGGAAGTCGCCAGCATGATGCCGCACATCGAGGACCTGCTGAACGAACTGGGCTATGCAAGCTGAGCGCCGCAAGCGGGGCACGATTGATGACCAATAGTGACACCAGGCAGTCGGACGCCAATGCAGACCCGGGAGAGTCGGCAGCCACCGGGGAAACGGGCAAGATCCGCGTCCTCGACTTGATCAACACCCACGAGTGCGCCAAGGAGTTGCTGGACCACCGGGTGGCCCAGGTCAATGCCAGCGGTCGCTTTCAGAACGACATCTACTGCAGTTCCGGTCCGTACGTGGAGTACCTGCGTCGCCGCGGGCATACGGTACACGTGGTGGACACGCCTCGCAACCTGAACCCTCTCGGCATGGCCGGCGCCATCTGGCACACGTATCGGCTGCTTCGCCGTCAGCGCTACGACCTGGTACATACTCACACTTCGACGGTGGGCTTCATAGGCCGGGCCGCAGCCGTTCTGGCTCGCGTGCCGGTGATCATCCACCAGGTTCACGGCTTCCACCACACCGGGCAGATGTCGGAGTGGAAGCGAAAGATCTTCGTAGCCGCCGAGCGCTTCCTGGGGCGTTTCACGCATGAACTGCTGTTCCAGGCCCGAGAGGAACTGAACGACTGCGTACAGAGACGGATCGCCCCGGCCGAGAAGCTGCTGGCCATCGGCAACGGCGTGCAGTTGGACACCTTCGATCCCCAGGCCGAACCGCAGTCCGACCCGCCGCTCGTGGTCTGCGTCGGACGGTTCGAAGCGGTCAAGAATCACCACATGCTGCTGGAAGTGGCCCGCATCCTGAAGGACCGCGGAGTCGCCTTCCGCGTGCAGTTGGTCGGCGACGGCGACCTGCGCCAGGAGTACGAGAACTGGGTACTGGAGAGTGACCTGACAGACAGGGTCGAGTTCCTGGGCTACCGCGACGACGTGCCCGCCTTGATCGGCAACGCCTCGCTGTGCGTCCTGGTGTCGATCAAAGAGGGCGTACCGCGAGCCCTCATCGAAGCGGCAGCCGGCGGCCGACCGGCGGTAGCCACCAACGTGCCCAGCAGTTACGAGGCTATCGTCGACGGCGAGACGGGTTTCCTGGTACCGCTGAACGACACCGCCGCATTCGCAGACCGCATGGAGACGCTGCTGACCGACCAGCAACTGCGCCAGCGCATGGGGCAGCGGGCTCTGCAGCAGGCTCGCGAGCAATTCGACGAGCGAGTCATCACCGACAGGATCATGGCGGTCTACGACCGCTGGGTGGCTGACAGGGTGACACACTGATCGGAACCGGACTTCGGCTGACGCACGTGAAAGACAACTGCCGGCAGTGGACTGGCTGGCAAGACGCGAGACTATGGCCTCAGTGTTGGTGACCCATACGGAGCACTTCGTCCGCGGCCCCGATGGTCACGTCTACGCACCCAACGCCCTGCTGGATCATGCCTTCTTCGAACGATACCTGACCGTCTACGACAAGGTCGGTGTGGCCGTCCGGGTTCGCCGGGCGGACACCGTTCCAGAGCCTGGCTACCGCGCCGACGGACCGGGCATCGAGTTCCGCGACCTGCCGGACTACCTGGGGCCCTGGCAATACCTTCGCAGCCGCGGGCTTATCAGTGCCGTCCTTCGCGAAATCGTGCCCCTCTACGACACCTTCTGCCTGCGAGTGCCCTGCGCCATCGGCACGATGCTGTGGCGTGAGTTGAGGCGGCGCGGCCGGCCGTTCGGCGCCGAGGTGGTGGGCGATCCCTGGGACTCCCTGGGGCCGGGTTCGGTCAGATCGCTGGCCAGACCCCTGGCCCGCAGGCTCGCTGCCCGAGACCTGCGCGCTCAGTGCCACTCCGCCATCGCCACGGCCTACGTAACGCGCGAATCGCTCCAGCGCCGATACCCCCCCGGCCCCGACACGTACACCACGCACTACTCCAGCATCGAGCTGCCACCAGACGCCCTGATCGACGCCGCCCGGGCGGAGTTCGCTCAGCCTGGCCGCATCATCTACGTCGGTACGCTGGCGGTTTTGTACAAGGCGCCGGACGTGCTGATCGAGGCCTTCGCCCGCCTCGGACGCGCCGACCTCGATCTGATCCTGGCCGGCGACGGGCGGGAGCGACCGCAGTTGGAATCCCTGGCCGATTCACTGGGAGTTGCCGGCCAGACAACGTTCCTGGGCAAAATACCTGCCGGCACCGGGGTTCGGGCCGCGCTGGACGCAGCCGACCTGTTTGTCCTGCCCTCTCGCCAGGAGGGGTTGCCGCGAGCCATGATCGAGGCGATGGCCCGCGGCCTGCCCTGCATCGGATCGACCGCCGGCGGCATTCCGGAACTCCTGCCGCCCGAGGACCTCGTCCCGCCGGACGACTCCGCGGCGCTGGCCGGCAAGATCGCCGAATTCCTTGATAATCCGCAGCGTATGCAGGCGGCCGCCGCTCGCAACCGCAAGGTCGCCGCTGAGTACCTGGCACCGGTCCTGGCGCAGCGTCGCCGGGAGTTCTACACCCAACTACTCACCATCGGCAGTCACTGACGCCCGGTTTCGATGACGCCCAAACCCCGCATACTGCTCGTCTCTACGGTCCCCAGCACGCTGTGGGCGTTCTATCGCCGCATGCCGGAATACGCCCGGGCCCGAGGCATGGAGCTCGCCGTGGCCGCTTCCCCCGAGAAGGAGTTGGCCTTCTTCGCGGATGAGTGCGGAGTGGCGACCCACGCCGTCGAGATGCCGCGTCGGGTCTCTCCGCTGCGGGACGCGCTCTCCATTCGCCAACTGTCGCGTATCATCAGGCGAGAGCGTTACGACATAGTGCACGCTTTCACCTCCAAAGCAGGGCTGGTCGGGATGTCGGCCGGTGTGCTGGCCCGAACGCCCCACCGCATCTACTCGATGCTGGGTCTGCCGGCCGAGACCGCCACCGGCATCACCCGCCGCCTGCTGGTCGGATCGGAAACCGCGGCCTCGAGGATGGCCCACCAGGTGCTGGCCTGTAGCGACAGCTTGAGCAGGCGGATTCAGGAGCTGGGCATCTGCGGGCCCGACAAGCTCAGCGTCCTGGCGGACGGAACCTGCTGCGGAGTGAACGCGCGGATGTTTGTCCGCACGCCCGAGGTAAGCGAAGGTGCCAGGGCGCGACGCCAGAAGCTGGGTATCCCACTTGGCGCACCGGTGATGGGGTTTGTCGGCAGGCTGGTGCACGATAAGGGCATCCACACTACGGTCGACGCCTTCGTGACACTGAGTGAAAAGCGGCCCGATGCCCACCTGCTGCTGCTGGGCGATTACGAGCCGCATCGCGGCGAGGTCCCAGCCCACACCGTGCGGCAGATCGAGGCGCACCCGCGAATTCATCACGCCAACTTCGACTGGGACCCCATTCCCTACTACGCGGCCATGGACGTGCTGGTCCTGGCGTCCTATCGCGAGGGCTTTCCCTACGCCCTCCTGGAAGCAGCCTGCATGGAGATTCCGGCCGTCACCACCCGGGCGACCGGCTGCATCGACGCGGTCGTCGATGGGCAGACCGGCTACCTGATCGACGTCGAGGATGACCAGGCGCTGGCTTCAGCAGTGGACAGACTGCTGGCCGACCCCGCCCTTCGACAGCGCCTGGGCCAGGACGCCCGCCGGCGCGTCGAAGACAGCTTCACCGACGACCGCCTCCTCGACGAACACTTCAAACTCTACGAATCCCTGCTGAACAAACGGTAGCGTGCATCTTGATGCACGAGGTCCAACCCGCGCCACCAGCCCAACTGGCCGATAGCGGGGGCACGGGTGCCCCATCCCTGCGCAGCAGGGGTGGGGAATCCAGTAACGTGCCATACTTGTGGCACACTTGCGCCCCCACGCAACGGCAGTCGCACCGATCCCGCAGCCTGCGAGTGCATCGGCAGGGCGCATCTTGATGCGTCGGGTCCGCCCGGTGCCAGCCGTATCCAACCTGCCCTCTTCCACAGTCCCGTTCACCCGATCAGTTGATCCTGCGGCAGCGGTGGTGCGTCGCCCGAGCACAGGTAGGCCTCAAACACACGTCTGACGAACTGGCGTGGGCGGCGCACCCCAGCCAGATTGAACACTACTGCGGCATCAGGTTCATCAAGCGGTATGACCGTGACAGACATATACAAGTAGGAGCAGACGACGGCGGCGTTCCGCAAACTGGCCTTGCGATATCGGAACGGAGAGCGCCGGAAGGGGCTGTAGGTGATATGCTCCAAGAGCCCTGGAGTAACCCGGTAATGTGACGGGAACGCGGTCTCTACCGCAGTGGTCGAGAGAAGCAGGAACACGCCGGCGCAGAGCACGGCAAACGGGCGGGTCATTCCCGGTACCACCAACAGCACAACGAAGCCGAAGGCCGAGACCAGTAAGACTATGCCAATAGCCGGTTTCGATCGCCAGAAAGGCGTCGCATCAACGATCACAGGTTCGCGGAAGTGGTCGTCCAGAGCTTCAACGGCGGACAGGTCTCGCGGCGATCCCCGACATACGAGGTTAGGGTTCCCAGGGCGGCACGCTGATCCAGCAACGGCTCGCCTTCTCCGGATGAACTGAACAAGCGTGATCCCCTGGTAGCTCAAGATATACGCTACAACCCAAAGGCCGAATAGCACCTCGGGTAGAACCACGCCAACCGCGCCCATGGCCAGCGGGTGTATCAGGAACCCAGGGCGCAAGTTGATCGCTGCCAGGTCGTAATAGGCCTCGGGAATGAGCGTTGCTTGCCGGTCTGCACGCGTACCCCATCCCTGCGCGCCAGGGGTGGGGAGTCCAGTGACGTGAGATGATCTCGTCACATCCGTGTCATCTCGCGCCAAGGCGGTTATCCTCGATCCCCCACCCCTTGCTGCGCAAGGGATGGGGCAC
>JANQGB010000667.1 GCA_028277545.1 Phycisphaerae bacterium
AGGGCCGGGTGACGGTAAAGACCAACATCGCCCAACTCGTCGGTGGGGCGACCGAAGAGACGGTCATCGCCCGCGTGGGGCAGGCCATCGTCAGCCGGCCCTTGGCCAGCAGGCGAATTCCGTCCTTGGCCACTGCGTCGAGTTTGTCCTGCGTGGACTCCTTGCCGGGGCAGTCGATGACTCGCGGATTCACCGAGGTGTTCACAGCGTCCATGATGTCGCGGCCCGCCAAGTCGATGGCCCGGGCGGTGTCCACGTCCAGGGGCAGCTTGGCACGGCTGGCACCGACCAGCGCCTTGACCAGGTTGATGACGTTGCCGCCGGCGAAATGGTGGGTCTGGAGCATGCCGAAGTCTATCGGCAGATGGGCCTTGTGGGCCGTGATCAAGGCCATGACGCAGGTCAGCAGATCCTGTGCGTTGCGCCGGACGAGAAAGACCGCCTCCAGTTCCCGGCAGGAGAGGTCAGTGATGCCCGCCTGAACCAGCGAGATGCGGGCGTCGACGATCAACTGGGGCCGCACCTTCCGCAGGCTCATGCCGATTAGTTCGACGAACGCCACACGGGCCTGGGAGAACAGGGCCTTGAGCCAGATCTTCAGGAAGGTGGCCACCACGATGGCGCCGACGAACAGGAACAGCGCCAAGATCACGAGACCCAGCCACATCAGGTTATCTGACACGCTCGCAACCAATAGAGAATTCATCAGGCCATCCTTTCCTGTTTGCAGACCGTACGTCGCCGGCAGGAGGGTGCCAGGGTCAGCCAAGGATGTCAACCAGCCGGCTCGACGACGATACGGTTGCCGCGAACCTCGACAACGCGGACCTCGGTTCCTTCCGAAATGTAACCCCCCAGCGTGACCACCGTGCAACGGCGATTTCCGATCTGCGCCGAGCCGCTGGGTCGCAAAACGGAGCGGGCTACGCCGACCTGGCCGACCAGCTCGCTGCTGGCCGGGTTGCCGTCCGACCCGGCAGCGATCCCGGCGGACGGCGGGTCGTCTTCCTCCGGCACTTGCAGAATCATCTTGCGCCCGATCCGGGTCTTGGGGAAGATGTTCAAGCCCTTGATGACCACCACCAGCATGACGATCGGTGTCGCCAGCGTGATGCCAATGCCCCAGCCCGGCCCCACCTTGAAAGCGCAGACCACGCTGCACACAAAGGCGGCCACCGAAAGCACCGCCAGAACGCCGCCTGACGGAATGAAGACCTCAGCCAACCCGAGGATCACTCCGGCGACAAAGAGCAGCAGGGCGAGGGTCAGCAGATCCATTGGTCAAGCCCGTCCTTGCACATCCGGATCCAGTACCCGCACGACAACGTGATTGCCCAGCACCTCGACTACTTCGACGTCGACACCGGCGTCAACCAACTCACCCTCGGAGACGACATCGGTTTGCTGGCCGCGAATCCTCGCTTTGCCGGCCGGCCGCAGCCCGGAGAGCGTCACCCCGCGGTCACCCACCTCGACCGCCACGGTTTCTATGGTGGGTGCACCGGCGTCCAGCGTCTGCCCGCGAGCGATCTCGCCGCTGAGGATCATCTGGTTGGCAATGGGTATCTGCGGCAGTTTCTTGGCCAGGTACCACATGACCGACAGCGCGATCACCAGCGAGATCATCATGGCCGATATCCCGCTCTTTATCGCCTCCCAGGTGGCGGGCAGTTGAGGCACGACCCTCCAGGGGCCGGGCTCGGCCGGCACGAAGGTGCCGAAGAGCCCCAGGAAGATCAGGATGATGCCTCCGACGCCGGCCACCCCGAAGCCTGGTATGACGAACAGCTCCAACATGAGCAGCACCACGCCTACGATGATGAGCACCAGCTCCCAGACGTTGGCCAGGCCGGTGAGAAACGGCGCCCCGACGAAGACGGCCAGGGCAATCAGCGCCACCAGGCCGGGCACGCCAACGCCCGGCGTGTGGAACTCGACGTAGGCCCCCAGCAGGATGATCACCAGCAGGAAGATGCGGACCGGCATCGAGGTCATGTACCGCACCAGCAGCTCCGACCAGGTGAACTCGAAACGAGGCAGGGCGTCGGCCAGGTTGAAGCGAGCCCGCAGGTCCGCTTCGCTGCCCACGATGCCCTTGCTGAAGCCGTAGGCGATCGCTTCGCTCTGCGACATGGTCAGCAGTTCGTTTTCGTCGACGATGGGCTGCTCGACTTCGACGGTTCGGCCGGTGTAGGCGTCTACGTACGATTCAACCAGCTTCCACTCCCGCGGCCGGTCCGTGGCGGGCTGCGTGGTCGGATCGTCGCCGGCACCAAGTCGCAGCACCTTGACCTTGTCAGTGACGAAATGGCGCTCGCCGGTTTCGATGTTCTCCAACCACCAGACCACGCGCTCGCTGACCACCAGGGCCTCGCAGAGGGCCTTGCTGTATCCGAAGCGGTTGGCCGAGTCACGGAACTGCTGCAGCACGGGGCTCTCGGCCTTGGCCCGGAGCTCTTCCGGAACAGCCTCGGCCCCCAGGGGCGAACCCATTATCACGCCACAGTCGCCGATGCTGGAGGCGGGCGACATGACGATCTCGTCACAGGCCAGCGAGATCATCGATCCGGCTGAAATGGCCTGCGTATTCACCCAGGCCACGGTGTGGATATCGGTGAGGTTCATGATGTAGTGGCAGATGTCCAGGGCGGAGGTCACCAGGCCACCGGGAGTATCGATCTCGAAAATTACGACCTGGGCTCCGTCGGCCCGGGCCTGCTCGACCCGCCGTTCGATGCTCTCGGTGGTAACGTCGGAGATTTCGCCGTGAATGGGCACAATCGCGCCGGAGCGGGGCGGGTCTTGCGTCTCGGTCGGCAGCGGCACAGCTTCGGCTAAGGCATCGGAATCAGGTTGGGCCCAGCCTGAGGAGCCCAAAAACAAGAAAAGGGCAGCCGCAAACACCCACCGGCCGGCCAGGCGAGGGTTCAAGACGTGCATGAATCTGCCCTTTCGTAGGCAGCCTGCAGGAGTGGTCGGGGCGGCGGCCCGCAGCGGGTCTCCGCCTGCAAAGGCCCCCAAACCACACTGGTTCCTTCTATTGAACAGTTTAGGGCGGGCTGCAAACAGCGGCAAGTTGAAACAGACCGCCTATTTTGGAAGCGCGCCCTCCCTCAGGCCGCGCCGGCAGAAGAGTGCCTGGCGGCGACGGGGCAGCGCAACCAGCCCTGGACCGAGTGCCTGGCGGCGCGGCAGGCGAAGCACTGCGCGGAGACGGGAGTATCCGCGGCCGCGACAGTGGTGGATTGCGCGGAGGAGAGGGCGGCAGGCAGTGATCGACCACGCCTCGCTTACAGTAGTGCTGGACGGGTGCCGCCTCTTGACTTTAGTGCAAAAAAGGTTCATCGTTTATGTAATGAAACATCAGACTGCCGCGCGGAATCGGCAGGCGGAGAGAGAGGAGGGGCCTCGACAACACTGGACATCTCGTCAGGCAGGGGGCGACCGGCTAACGGCAGCGGCCTGCCGCAAGCCTGGTCGCCGCAAGGGAGCGCGAATCATGAACATTAGAATGTGTTGCTCGACGTTGCTCGTTTGCGCGGTCTGGGGGGCGAATGCCGCGGCGGACGCACCGCTGGTTCATTGCACGTGCAAGGCGTACGGGGGCTCGGGGCCCCGGCTCTACTCCTACCCGGTGGATTCGGCGAGCTATCCCATGATGGAGTTCGCCGTGGGCACCAACGACTTGCAGATCACTAACTACTACGACGTGCTGGTGCCGGCCGGCTGGTCGTTTGCGGTCGAAGAAGTGCCGACGGCACACGCGCACGAGGTGCATACTCCACACGGTAGCGTATCGCCGGGACCGTGCTGGTGCCTGACCGCCGGCGTGGCCCGCTGGTGGACGGATGATCCGGAGCTGGCCGTGGAGGGCTTCACCTTCGGCTACGACCACCATTGGGTGCCCGAGGATGTGGGCTGGCAACTGGTGACCCGTCGTGAAGGCCCTCCGCCGGAGGTATACACGTTCCAGGAGTACTGGGACGCCGAGGTGGGCACTGGAGTCGGTCCGCTGCATGGCCCGGCGGCGCCGGGCGATCCCTGCCACGTCAACGAGGACTGCCCCACGGAGGAGTACTGCAGGCTCCTGGCCTGCTATACGCCCTGGGGGGAGTGCCACCCCCGGCCGCCAAGCTGCCCGCCCGGCGGCGAGCCGGTGTGTAGCTGTGTAGGCCAGACGTACGAGAACGCCTGCTTCGCAGCGGCTGGTGGAGGCACTATCGACCACGACGGCGAATGTGCCATGTGCTGGGCACAGGATGACTGCCCCGCTGAGGAGTACTGCTGGTTCGTAGGCTGCTTCGCCGAGACGGGGACGTGTTTGACCCGGCCTGACCAGGGCTGCCCGGAGTACGCCGACCCGGTGTGCGGATGCGACGGCGTCACTTACGACAACATGTGCTTCGCCGCGGAGGCCGGAGCCAGCCTGGCTTATGACGAAGCCTGCCTAACCGGCGACCTGAATCTCGATGGCTGGGTGGACTGGATCGACTATGCCGGCTTCGCGAACTGCATGTACGGCCCGGGGGAGGGATCCCCGCTGCCCTGCGCCGACGCCGATCTCAACTACGA
>JANQGB010000273.1 GCA_028277545.1 Phycisphaerae bacterium
CGTCGGCGCCGGTCTGCACAGATACAGCCGCCGCTTGCTCCGGTTCCGCCGGTTGCCGGGTCCGCTCTCGGAGCAGGCTCGGAAGAGACTCGGTTGGGCCTGGCGGGGGTTGATATTCGTCCGGCGGCGCGCGCCAGGGCTCTGGCGAGGCTGCCGGCGGCCTGCCCGCGGGTTCCGTCCTGAATCGAATATATTCACGCCAACTGTTGCGAGCCGATCCAAGGAAAATGAAGCCGAACAGCACGTAGAGCAGGCTGAAGAGGCCAGCGCCGGTGACCGTCCAGAGTGCCCCTCCCACCAGGAAACCCGCGCCGACCAGGGCGGTGATTAGCGCGTCGTAGGCGAGGGCTGGCCGCATGCCGGTGGCCAGCCAGATCGCCGCCAGGGCCAACGCCCAGCCTCCGTTCCGCAGCGTATAGGCCAGGATGGACATGCCCAGTTGCGCCGGCGCATTATCCGAGCCCAGGAACACCGTGTTGTAGCCAAAATACAGGAGCAGGACCGCCGCTATCCCGGCCCAGGGGGCGGATGCTCGAACGCCTTGCCTGACTAGCTGGGTGTCTGGTTGTGGCATTGGCAGTCCTTTCAGTCCTCCATTCCTTGGCGTGTTGCCCTTGACCCTGCCGGAGCAACGCGATCCAGCCGTGTAAACGCTGCTACGCGGCGTTCGCCGGGCCTCGACGCTGGCCACCTTTCCGCCCACGACGGACGCGGATCGCTAGGGCATCACGAATTCGTGCTCCGGGTGGCGGACGGTCAGCACGGGGCAGGGCGCCTTGCGGACGATCTTCTCGGCCGTGCTGCCCATCAACACCCAGGAGAGTCCGCCTCGCCCATGCGTGGCCAGGATGATCACGTCGATGGTGTTGTCCCGGGCGTAGGCAATGACCTCGCGGAACGGGCGACCGACGAGCACCTTGGTGACCGGAGCGTACTTTAGACCGACGAGATGCTCGTCGGCGAAATTCTGCATGTGGGCCTCGGCCATGCTCATCAGATCGTCGGCGGCCACGCCAACCGGTACGCTCTCCGGGCCCATTGCGGTCCAATACTGGTAGGCCTCGTCGACCACATGGACGCAGTGCAGTTGGGCGTCGAACGTACCGGCGAACTCGCGGGCGTATTTCAAGGCGTGCAGCGAGATGTCGGAGAAATCCGTGGGGTAGAGTATCTTGGCAATTTTGATTCCCATGGCGACGGAACCTCCCTTCGAAAAGACGACGACCCACTCTGAATCTACGCCCCAAACCCCCGTTTAGTCAACCGTTGATCGCCTTGACGACGCCAGGGCGCGACCTATGATCTATCCCGGTTGTACGTTGAGCAGGCCGGCCAGAGGAGCTGCTGAGCATAGATGCCCCGACTTCGCGTGATTTCGCCACCAGAGCCCCTGAACAAGCCTGCCGGGCGTCGCCTCCCGCCGTGGCTACAGCGTCCCCTGCCGGCGGGGCAGACGTTCACCCACACTCGTGAGGCGGTCGCGGTCAGTCGGGTGGCCACCGTTTGCCAGGAGGCCAAGTGCCCCAACCTGACCGAATGCTGGTCGGCCGGAACCGCCACCTTCATGATCCTGGGCGATCGCTGCACACGCCGGTGTCACTACTGCGCCGTGACCACGGCCCGTCCGAATCCGCCGGATGACGACGAACCCCGGCGCCTGGCGCGGGCTGTGGCTGAACTGGCGCTGCGACACGCGGTCATCACCGCGGTGGCCCGCGACGACCTGCCGGACGAGGGTGCGGGGCATTTCGCGGAATGCGTCCGGGGCATTCACGCCCGGAGCTCGCAGACGACGGTCGAGGTCTTGCCGGCAGACTTCCACGCCCGCACTGACTGCATCGCCACGGTCTGCGAGGCGGTGCCGGAGATCTACAATCACAACATCGAAACGGTTGAACGACTCACGCCGGCCATCCGGCCCCAGGGCGGGTATCGCCGCTCTCTGGAGGTGTTGCGCGTCGTCAAGAGCGTCGCGCCCGGCATGCTGACCAAGTCGGGCCTGATGATCGGCCTGGGGGAGACCGGTGACGAGATACTGGCGACGCCCGAAGATCCCCGAGCGGTCGGCTGCGACATCCTTACGGTGGGACAGTACCTGCAGCCGACGCCGCAGCACGCTCCCGTGGCCAAATTCTACCGCCCCGCGGAGTACGAGGATGTCGCCGGCGCGGCGGACAAACTAGGCTTCCTGAGCGTTGCCTCGGGGCCGTTCGTGCGGTCGAGCTACAACGCGGCGGAGGTCTTCGAGCGCACGTCCCGGGCGCGGCCAGATGCCAGCACCGCTTGAACCAGCACACGAAACATGCATAGCCGCCTGGCGGCAGGAGAAACTGTGGAGATCGACGTCCAACAACTGGCTGAGAGGCTGGCCGGCAAGTTCATAGTCTTTGACGGACCCGACGGTTGCGGTAAGAGCACGCAGATCAGGATGCTGGGCGAGGCGCTATCGGGCGCCGGCGGAGAGGTGGTCTACGGCAAGGATCCTGGGGGCACGACCATCGGGAACCGCATTCGTTCCGTGCTGCTTGACTATGACCTGTCCGAGATGGACGTACGCTGTGAGGCCATGCTGTTCATGGCCTCGCGGGCCCAACTGGTGGGTGAGGTGGTCGATCCGGCCTGCGCCGCCGGAAAGGTTGTCATATGTGATCGGTTCATATCCGCCACTTGCGCGTACCAGGGCGCCCAGGGCTACGACATCCGGCGAGTCATCGAGGTGGCGCCCTACGCGATAGGCGACCGGTGGCCCGAGATGACCATCGTGCTGGACCTCGACGTCGAGGAGGGATTCGCCCGCACCGGGCGCAAGGCCCACCACGCCGGCAAGAATCGCAAGAAGCACGCCGGGCAGCAGTGCATGTTCGACGACGTACAGACCGATGCCATGGAGGCCAGGCCGATCGACTTCCACCGCAAGGTGCGTGACATATTCCTGAAACTCGGCGAGGTGTATCCCAGGCCCGTCGCTGTACTCGACGGACGGGAGGACGCCGAGGCCGTACACGCCCAGGTTCTGGAGACGCTGGCAAGTGCCGAGCTTTGACGTCCAACACCAGGATCGCGCCGTTCGCCTGATTCAGCGGGCCCTGTTCGCCGAACGCCTGCCGCACGCCTACCTCTTTCACGGCCCCGACGGCGTGGGCAAGGAGACCTTCGCCCGCCGGCTGGTCAACGTGCTGTTGTGCGAGCGGCCGGACGAGTCCGCGGGCCCCGACGGCGCCCCGC
This sequence comes from Phycisphaerae bacterium, assembly GCA_028277545.1. Taxonomy (GTDB): domain Bacteria; phylum Planctomycetota; class Phycisphaerae; order UBA1845; family UBA1845; genus JANQGB01. The sequence goes on from JANQGB010000273.1 coordinate 3,226, forward strand.
AGCGCCTCGCCTGCGGAACCTGCGAGGATTGCCTGCTGTGCGCCGCCGGCACGCACCCGGACCTGCACCTGGTTTACCGCCAGCTCATCAAGTTCCACGACGATCCCACGGTTCGACGGCGTAAGGGGCTGGACCTGGGTGTGGACGTCGTGCGGCAGTTCGTCATCGACAAGGTGGGCTCGAAGCCCATCCGCGGGCGGGCCAAGGTCTTCGTCATTCGGGAGGCCGACAGGATCACCGCTCAGGCCCAGAACGCGATGCTCAAGACGCTCGAAGAACCGCCGGAGACCACGTTCCTCGTCTTGCTGGTCTCCGCTCTGGACCGGATGCTGCCTACCATCCGCTCGCGGTGCCACGTCACGCCGTTCGGCACGCTGCCGCCGGAGTTCATTGCCCACAAGCTGGGCGAACTGCTGGCCGAAATCCCGCCGGATCGAGCCCGATTGTGCGCCCGCTTCTCACAGGGGAGTCTGGGGCTGGCACTTCAGCATGCCGAGGACCGGCTGGACGAGCACAACGAGCGACTGATCCGGATGTTGATCGAGTTGCCCCGGCAGGCGGTGGCCGCGGTGGCTGCGTGGTTTGAGAGCGAAGCCAAGGCGCTGGGCGAGAAGTACGCCCGGCGTGACCCGGAGATCACCGACACCGAGGCCCGGCGTCGGGCCCTCAAGGCTCTCTTCGGCTTGACCGCTACCTGGTATCGCGATCTTTTGCACACGTCTACGGACTCGACCGACCTGATTGCCAACGCGGCGTACGGCGACCAACTGGCCAGCGCCGCCCGCGGCACGACCCCGGGTCGGGCGGTGGCCGCCATCACCCAGCTTTCCGAAACCGAGCGCCGACTGGACGCCAATGTCAATACCCGGCTCTGCCTCGATGAATTGGTGATTCGGCTCACTCGCCTGGCCGGCGCCGCCTGATGACCGGGGCGACGGTCCTGCTGCGCTCGTCACTGCGATCCGCTCAGCGACTGTACGCTGCATATTAGCTGGACGAATCACGACGTTAGGTCTCGCTTCGCGGACCGATGCGCTTGGTCGTACTGTCCGAGTTCTTCAGGCGGTCACCCCATGAGAGGCTGTCTCCTGCCGGAGAGACGATGGGGTACGCTTTGCAGAGCGACTTGTCGACCAGCGTCGTACCGTTGCTGTCCGCGGTACGCAGTCCGGTGCCCAAGTGCCAACGGTTGTCGTTAGACCTGCTCCAAGCACGCTTCCCGTGCCACGCGCGCTAGGCCCGGCATTCATGCCGGGTTTGGAGCGCCGGACATAGGGCGTCGAGCCCGCTTCGAGCGGGCTTCTCGTGAGGCGGGTTTACCCTCCAGATGTTTCAGTCTGCTCCAGATTACCGATGGCACTGCGTCGCAGGTCTGAAGACTGCCATCGAGAACCCCGGTGAACCGGAGTCGTGCGTGTCGGGCTACGCTCCCCTGACCCGGCATGAATGCCGGGCCTAGCGCTCGCCTGGGCGCGTCGCGGCTAGCGCCGCGATTTGTCTGCTCCGGCTGTGGTGAAGCGCACGGCTCGGAGGTGACGTTGCCCGTCGTATCTGCTGCGACGAGTTGGTACAATGGCTGGTTGGAACGGCGCGGTTTGCGGAAGTGGCAGGACGGTCGCCTCGGGTGGCTCGCGGCGGAGGGGAGGTGGGTAATGTGCTTGTGTAGATGCTCGCGCAGGTTGCTGCTGCTGCTGGTAGCGGTGCTCTCGATTGGGGCCTGGTCGATGCCGGTTCTGGCTCAGTGTCAGGTCGAGAAACTGACGGCGACCGAGGGTGGACCAGGCGACAACTTCGGTTACGCCGCGAGCCACACTCACGGCCACGTCGTGGTGGGGGCTCCGTTTGACGGACATGCCGGGGAGAGTTCGGGCTCGGCCTACGTCTTTCGTCGTGATGACAACGGGACGCTGCAGGATGCGTCGGACGACTTCTGGGTGCAGCAGTCCCGGCTGGTGGCCGGCGACGCGGACGAGTACGACGAGTTTGGCGTCACCGTTGCGATTGCTGGGGACCACATCGTGGTGGGTGCCCCGAGCGATCCGGAGGATACCTCCGACCCGGGCTCAGCCCACGTCTTCAGGCGGGATGATAACGGCACTTCGGGCGATCCGACCGACGACACCTGGGTGGAGGAGGCAATTCTCAGTGCCAGCGTACCGGCTGCGGGTGACGAATTCGGACATTCGGTGGCCATAAACGGCGACCGCATTATCGTGGGCTCGATCTACGATTTCGTTCCCGGAGTCGGTCCCGACGCGGGATCGGCCCACATCTTCCGGCGGGACGATGGCGGCACCTCGGGCGATCCGTCGGACGACACCTGGGTGGAGGAGGACTGGATCACGGCCAGCGATGCCCTGCCGTACGATCGGTTCGGGGCATCGGTGTCGATCCACGGCAGGTACGCGGTGGTGGGGGCGCCGTTCGACATCAACCAGGGCTTCGACCCGGGCTCGGCCCACGTCTTCTACCGGGAGGATAACGACACTGCGGGAGACCCGACGGACGACGACTGGGTCGAGGTGGCCGTTCTGGAGGCCAGTGACGGCCAGTGGGGCGATCTGTTCGGGCAGTCGGTGTCCATCAGCGGTAACTTCATCGCCGTGGGTGCGGTGTGGGATGACGACGCGGGCAGCCGGTCGGGCTCGGTCTACGCCTACCGCCGGGACGACAACGCCACGCCGGCGAATCCGTACGACGACACCTGGTTGGAGCAGGCCAAGTTGACTGCCAGTGACGCAGCCGAGCACGACTGGTTCGGGTTCCGCGTGTCGCGGCAGGGCAACTACGTGGCGGTCTCGGGCCTGTTCAACGATGACGCGGGCGAGTCTTCCGGGTCCTTCTACGTGTTCGGGCGGGACGACAACGGCACGCCGGGCAACCTGACCGACGACTCCTGGACGCAACGGGCCAAGCTGACCTCGACCGACCTTACGGCCGGCGATCACTTCGGCGTGTCGGTCTCAATGAGCGGCGTTTATGCCGTGGCCGGTGCCCACGGCGACGACGACGGCGGCAGCGCCGCCGGGGCGGCCTACGTCTTTCGCCTGCTCGGAGAGCCGGACTGCAACACTAACGTCCTCAACGACGCATGTGACATAGCCGGCGGAACGTCGACAGATGTCGACAGCAACGGTATTCCCGATGAGTGCCAGAACGCAGTCCCCACTATGTCGGCGCGGGGGATGGTGGGGATGGCTATCTTACTCGGCGCCGCCGGCGTTGTACTGGTCAGCCGTGCCCGCCGGATCGCGGCATGACGACTTCGTGGCCAGGTTCTGTTTGCGCGCGTGGCGCCAGATGCCACACTCCAGACCGTTATAGCCAATTACCGCGGGATCACGGGCAAGTCGGCGCCCACTCACCCATCAAGAACCTCACTACATCCAGCTCATAGACGGTGATTTCGCCATCGTAATCGAGGTCGAATTGGAAGTTCGTATGATCGACGGACTGCCCCAATCTTGCTCGCACTGCGGAGTAATCAACCGTATTCACAACTCCATCCCGCGTGGTGTCGCCGTAGAAACTGATCACCTGATACGCTTCGCCCGTTTCCTCGAGTATCACAGTGCAGCAGGCGTTGTCGAGGAGTCCTCCGCTAATATCTACTGCGATCAGCTCGCCCTCCACCCAGGAGTCCACATCGTCTACCGGTCCGTATCCGCAGTCTATGATCACTACAGGGTCGCTGGACAGCGGCTCAACGGGCCTGATAACCAGTCTGTCGATCGACGACCACCGGGGATCGATGTTGGGTACCTGCACTTCGCTGGAGGGGTGCATGCCCATCGGCAGGCAGAATTCTTCTGACCACCCATGTGTGCGGCAACTGCTGATAGCCGGCAGCGTCAGCGGGTCCTCACACTCGTCCGGAATGCCGTTACGATTCAAATCCCAGCTGGTTCCGTCCGCCAGATCGCAGTCATCAGGGATGGAGTTGGTGTTGCAGTCGTTGTCGAGCAGTTCGCATTCGTCGGGGACGCCGTTGGAGTTGCAGTCCTCGCTGGTTCCCTCGGCGATGTCCACATCGTCCGGGATGTTGTTGTTGTTGCAGTCGTGCTCGGGCTCGCATTCGTCGGGCAGGCCGTCGCCGTCGCTGTCTTGGCTGGTGCCCTCGGCAACGTCGCAGTCGTCGGGAACGGAGTTCGTGTTGCAGTCGTAGGTGGGGACTTCGCACTCGTCGGGTATCAGATTAGAGTTGCAGTCGGGACTGGTGCCGTTCGCCACGTCAGTCTCATCGTCCACGCAGTTTTCGTTGCAGTCGAAGCCTAACGGTAAGGCGTACGCCGCGCCGGCGTCGACGCCCAGTTGGTCGTCTCTGCCTGCTCCGATGAGGATCCAATCCTCACTAATGGCGACGGACGTGCCGAACCACTGATCTTCGGCGGCATCCAGCGAGGTCAGCTTGTCGTACTCCATCCACTGGTGACCGGTGTGCCGAAATCGGTAGGCGCCGCCGTCGTTGTCTGCAGCATCGTCGTGGACGTAGGCACCGACAAGCAGCAGGTCGTCGCGGACGGCGACGGAGTATCCGAATCGGTCTTCGGAGCCTCCGTCGGAGGCGATGAGCTTAGCGGTTTCGATCC
>JANQGB010000527.1 GCA_028277545.1 Phycisphaerae bacterium
GCTAGCGGCACCGCAACGGGCAGGCAGAGCGGTACGACCAGATTCGCCCACATCAGCAAGACAACGAACGGCGGGGAAACCACCGCTCGGCCAGCCGCCCGCGCAATCCTATCAGGCAAAGACCGGCGCTGTCCGTCCCAATAGGTGTTTGCGTCATCAGGATCGAATCGCCGCCCGCACTCTGGACACCGGTACTCCGAAAGTCCGTCGAGTACGTACTCGCAACTAAGACAGTAGCATGTCGCCTTGGCTGGCTCCATTAAAGACTAATGCCTCCTGACAGCTAGCTTATGTTAACAGGTACGCGCGTCGGCGGTCGTGTCAACTGCCGATGACACGGATCACGTGGATGGAGATGTAACTGTCGAGGCTCTCCGCTCGACTGCGGACACCATCTGGGCACTTCAGTTCCAGTACGACTTCAATCCGCGGCGCCCTGTCCCTTGTTAATGGGTCCAGCAGCCTAAGCAGCATGACCGCCGCACGAAACGTAGCTCGTTGAGCGTGACCAGTTGGCGCGAGCGGCGTCCAACTTGTCATGCCGAGCTCGGGCCAGATCAATACCCGGCGCCGCGTCAGTCGGTGGTCAGCCTGAAGTCCCAGGCGTCATCGTCCCAGAAATCGCAGGATACGATGGCTTCGATCTTGTAGCCATCATCGCCACCAGCCTCCGAGGGTTCATAGATGTCGAGGCCCAGACATACTGCCAGCCGCTTGTCGAACTCCCTGAACAGGGCGCGGACTTCTCTGGCAATTCGCTTGGGATACACGGTGAAGCAGATGAGCCTGTCGTCCTGGGCAACGGCCAGGAGCTGGCGTGCGACCACTCGGCCAGCGGTGTTGCGGGCATAGACGACCTGCTTGTTGACATCAAGGGTGATCGCGGCGGCCGAGTAGCTGTGGCCGCCCCCGACTCCCAGACACGTGCCGAAGTAGGACCCGAGTCGCAGCACTTCGAGCGGGTCACGTTCGATGGCCAGGTCCAATACGCCGTGATCTGGCACCTCGCCTCGATAATCGATGCCCCGCAGCCACTTGGACGGCTCGATTCTGGAATGCCTGGCCAACCACTCCTGATTCTTGGGATGATCCTCCGCGTAGGCCTTCTCTCCGCCCAGATAGGCTTTGAGCAGCCGGCGTAGCGACCGCCTGTGGTCCGCCGCCACTTGCTGCAGCATCAGGGCGTGCTTCACCTGGCTGGTTCTCTCGGTTTCCGGCAACCCATGCGACATCCGGTCAAAGGCCAGTTGGTTCAGTACGTCGAGCTGCAAAGTAAGCCAGCCCTGGCGTATCAGCGCCACGTCTCGGTCGACCTGTGACGGCTGAAGTAATCTACTGCCACGCAGGTGCTCCTTAAGGCGTCTGGGGATCGGATTCGAGATGCCCGGCTTCACGTGCTCTTCAACCAGATCAACCAGCCCCCGGGCCCCGAGCGTGAGCGGGTCAGCCAGACTCAGCGGATGTTGAGCAAATGAGCGAACCAGCTCACGACGGGCCGGGAAGTCCAGCACGCCGAGTGTCTGGGCCGCCTTGAGAAGCTGTTGCGGAAACCGGTCAAACGCGGCGGCAGCAAGCCCAGGGTTGATTTCACACAGGGACCAGAGGCCTGTCCCGATCAGCCAGGCATCGTTCTTGCGCGTCGTGGCGGCTTCGAATTTGCGAAACGACGCATCCTCGGCCTGCTCGACGACGCGCCATTGCTCGGGCGGTAGCGTCGTGAAGGCGGTCAACGCGTAGTGTCCGTACCCCTTCTCTTGGAACGGACGTCCACATAGTCGCGCCAGCAGTCGCAGATAGGGCTCCAGCACGGTGCCGAGTCGCTCTGCATCGGCCCAGTCCCCAACCAGCTCGCTGAGGCAATCCAGCGCCTTGTGACGGTAGTCCACACTGATCTGCTCGACAAACCGGAGCAGGCCATTCGCGTGACCCCGGAGGAGGCGCCACTTCCTTGCCAGATACTCCTCGTCGAGTTCTTCGTACACCACCCCGCTGAGTATGCCCAGGAGCGTGACGGCACTGTGTGGATCAACCCGCCTCCAGTCCGGGGCTTCGAGAAGCTCCCTGAGTCCCTCGAGCCTGGAGCAATGCTCCCACAGAGATATCGGTGACGTTGGCCACCAGTTCTCGGCATCGTGTACGTAGTCCGCGAACCGCTGCACCGCTTTGGCCACGTTCTCGACTGAGCCGACCTCGGTGAATTTGTGGTTTACCGGGCCATCGTTCGCCAGCACGAAGCCGTCGTTCGGATAGGCCAGGTTGGCTCGCTCCTTCACGCTGCTCAGGGCGTAGAACATGCGATGGCGGTATACGGAGTCCGACGACAAGTGATCGGCACGCGTCAGACCCTCCACGACCTGGTCATCGAGTGCGGCTTCGTGGGCCGACGATTCGATCAGCAACTCAGCGAAGTGGACTCTCCTTGGCAGGGGCATCCTGGCGATGACCTGGCACCAGTCCACCGCCTGTCGCCCCGTATTGATTGAGACAAGTATGCTGATGCAGCGCCGCAGTTGAACCTCCTGGTCGAGATCGAGTGCCCAATACGCAGCTAACGCTGCCGACACATGCTCCCAGTCACGGTCCCGTAAGTTCCACAGCAGGTCTCTCCTGAAGCTGGCCGGCACGGCGGCGATCTGCGTGCGGCACTCCGGGGGCCAGCACTGCCCATAAGCTCGAAGGCACGCCTGTCCTCGCGAACGGAGTGTCTTTCCATAGGCGTCGTCCCTCTCAACCAGCGAAATGGCGTCCTCAAAATGCGGGCTCAGCCGCGCGAGAATACGATCCTCGTCAGCAGGGACACATAGGTGTGGGCGGAGGTCTGTTGGATTTGGCCGCGGCGGCTTCGGCGGTTTGTACTTCGTGCCGCGATAGGCGCGTGGGTGAGCTGCAGTAGGCTTCGGCCGCGGAGGCGGCTCGGAGGCTGTGAAGGCCGGAACATCGCTAGTGTCGGCGTACGGGTCAGCAATCGTGCCGATCAGCACGTGAAGCACATGAGCCAGTGCCTCGCTGTTCCATGCAGTGACCGCTCGAAGTGCGTCCCAGGAATCCAGCAGCAGGCGCTTCTTGGGCACCAGCGCCTCCGGCACGTCAGCCAGGGGGCGGATACGCTCGTCGTAGGGACCGTCTTCGGGTACATCCAGCCGGCAGCTCTGATCAGCGTCCTTCGGCGGTATGGGCCGGGCAAAGGCCTCGTGACGGGCGCTCAGCACGCCGAACAAGCCGTCCGGCCTCCTGAGAATCGTTGTCAATCTACTAGACATAACGCCGGCCTCGCCATTATCCGTGGCACGCACCGCTCAGGCCTGTCTTCCGGAAGTCCGCGCTTGATCGTAAGCGAGCCACACACTGGACTCAAACCAAGGTGACAGACCCGGCGTGCGAAGCCGCAGTCCTCCCCACCGCCAATATCCGAGTGTTCTCCGGGCTCCGCGAGTGGAGGTGGCACGACGACGACCTGGTACGTAACACGACTACGAGTAGACAGGTCCGACCTTGCTTTGCGGCCGAGGTGGCGCGCCGTGCTCCTGGATCGCCGCACCCGATTGCATTGCCGGGCACGTTCGCTATCCTGGTCCGGAATATTTCGATCCCCAGGTCCCCAACGCCGGGTCTCGTCCTACGTGCGAGGCCCCGGATCGTTAAGGGAGACCGGCCAGGCATGGGCAAACCGCGGCGCCCGCGCGTCCAGAATGTCGAGGACGATCGGGCCGGATGAACGAGGTGAGCAGTACGCATGAGCAACCAGAAGAACGCAACCGCAGTCGACGCACTGGAGCCCTCACCGGTATGGCGCCTGTTCGCCGGGTTCTCGTCGGTGCCACACCCTTCCAAGAAGGAGGAACGCATTCGGGCCCACGTCCGAGAGGTTGCGGAGGGCATGGGTTTCGCGGTTCGCGAAGACTCCTCCGGTAACATGGTGATAGAGGTTCCGGCTTCTCCAGGCTGTGAGGACGCCCCCATCACGGTGTTGCAGGGGCACCTGGACATGGTCTGCGAGAAGAACGCGGGTACGCAGCACGATTTCGATAAGGACCCCATCACACTGGTTCTGGACACGCACGACGGCGAGCAGATCGTCCGCGCCGACGGGACAACTCTGGGGGCCGACAACGGCATCGGGCTGGCCATGGGGCTGGCGGCGGCCTCTTCGCCGGACGTCAAACACGGGCCGCTCGAAATCCTCTGTACTGTCGACGAGGAGGCGGGCATGACCGGCGCCAAGGTTCTCCGCCCCGACTTCTTCAAAGGGCGGCGCCTGCTCAACCTCGACTCGGAGGAGGATGACGTAATCTACATCGGCTGTGCCGGCGGCTGCGATACGACGCTGACCTGGGAGTTCACGGCGGAGGAGATGCCAGCCGGGATGGAGGTCTGCCGGGTGGCGGTCTCCGGCCTGCGTGGCGGGCATTCAGGTGGCGACATCCACCTCAATCGCGGCAACGCCATAAAGCTGCTGGTGCAGACTTTGCGTGACGCGGCAATCCACGATTTGCGCGTCGTCGAGCTGGCGGGGGGCAGTTTGCGCAACGCGATTCCGCGCGAAGCACACGCCGTCGTGGCCGGGCCGGCCGGTACCGCCGAGGGACTGGCCGGAATCGCCGCAGATGTCCAGGCTGAGGCGGTGAACGTCAACAAGGAGGAGGCCTGCCGCATCGTGGTGGAGAAGCAGCCCGCGGGCAGTTCGCCGGCCGTGACATCGGCCAGCGACGCCGGCCGACTACTGGCCACGCTGACCGTTCTACCTCACGGCGTGCTGGCAGTCGTGCCCGAGATTCCGGGATTGGTCCAGACCTCCAACAACGTGGCCACGGCTGCCACAGAAACAACCGCCACCGGCAAGCTGCGCGTGGTGCTGGGTTGTCTGTCACGCAGCTCCTCCATGGAGCAGATGCACGCCACGGCGCGACAGATTCGGGCCGCCGGGCAGTTGGCCGGCGCCGACGCCGAAACCGGCAACGACTATCCGGGATGGGCACCTGACGTCCATTCGCCTACGCTGGCCACCTGCCGGCGTGTCTACCAGGAGCTGTTCGACGAAGAGCCGAACGTGACTGCCATCCACGCCGGACTTGAGTGCGGATTGATAGGCGAACGTGTCGGCGGCAACATAGACATGGTCTCGTTCGGACCGCGCATCGAAGGCGCCCACAGCCCCGATGAGCGTGTTTACGTCCAGTCTGTTCAGAAGTCCTGGAAGTACCTCAAGGCTGTTCTGGCGGAGTTGGCCAAGGGATAAGACGGGCGGAGATGGGCTAATTCAGAGCGTGACTCTACTGAGGCACACCGAGACAAACGCAGCGGTGCTGAGCCCGCAGGGTAGTGCGGTGACTCTTTGGCCGCACGGCGTAACGAGCCGCGAACTTCAGTTCGCGCGGACTCCCGCCTGGCGCGGATGTCCAGAAGTCAATATGATCCACCGAAGCAGGACTTGTGACGCAGAAGACTAGGTCTGCGCAGGTTGGTCCGAGTCACGGTTGATTTCGTCCCGCGCCGCGGTCACGCAGAGACCGACAGCCCCCATCGGCTGCCAGGACAGCGCCCGCAACTCAAGGTACTGCAGTTTGGGCAACACCGTGCGTATAAGCCACCAGGCCGGTCTGGAGACCAGGTGTTTAAGACGGAACGGTTGGGCTGTGTCCGACACCCGCTCGGCGGCCGGAGCATGGTCTCCTGGGCCGGGCGCCGCGCCCTCGCCGTTCGAGCCACGCCGCAGCAGGGTCCACCAGCCAAACAGATCGTGCAATTGGCCGAACAGATACATGCTGTACTGGCACCGCTGCAGGCGGAATCCGGCGTCACTAAGGTGGCACAGCACCTGCCCGCGCGTGAAGTGGTGGATGTGTCCGACCGCCGGCCCCGTTAGGTCCACGCCCATGGCCAGCAGCGGGCGATACAGCGTCAACAGAGACCCCTCGCAGGGTACGTGCAAGTGCAGGCGGGCGCCTGGCTTGCTTACCCGGCGAACCTCTGCCAGAACAGCCAGCACGTCCGGTACGTGCTCCAGCAGGTCCATGATGACCACCGCGTCGAAGGTGGCATCGTCGTAGGGTAGCGACATGGCGTCGGCAGTGTCATACTCCACACCGTCGCGCTGTCGCCGCGCCTGCTCGATGGCTCGCTCGCTCAGGTCGCAGCCGAAGGCCGACAAGTCAGG
>JANQGB010000562.1 GCA_028277545.1 Phycisphaerae bacterium
ATATCAGCCACCGAGTCGGCAGGTATTGGTACCAGTCGATCCCGCCCAGAGCGGAGTAGGCGCTGACGCCGAGCCCGGTCACCGAAACGCCCAGGATCACCGACGCAATCACCAGGAACCGCCGGTTACGCCGGCGGGCGCCTTTCACCGTGTTCTTCTCTGAGACTTCGGCCCCACACTCCGGGCAGCGCTCGGAAACCAGGCCGGTGAGTTCGTAGTTGCACCTCCGGCAGCGCGGTTCGTCGCCGATGCGCTCGCCTTCCAGGCCCACGATCAGCAGGATACCTCCCACAACGAGGGTGATGCCGACCAAGCCAAGCAGGGAGCAGATCATGGTTCCCTCCACGTCCGGACGGTGCTGAGCCGCCACAGACACCTTACGTAAGGGATTGAGCCGGCAAACTCAACTCAGCGCTACGATGCGAAGTCCTAAGCTGTACCAGCGGTTCTGCTGGGCAGGGACCGAAGACTGGCACCGTCTGGACTGATCAGTCGAATGGCGCCTGCCCCTGCGCGGTCCGTCAGTCGGTGAAAGCGGCCTGGAAGCCGGCGAGTTCTATCGGGCCCGCGCCCTTGTCCGCCACGTCGATGAGACAGCCGTCTTCGCTACTCGCCGCGGCAATGTCGAGGCAGTAAGGATGGCACCGAAGCCCTCGTTAACGGAGGGATCCGCGCCCACTGGCCACGCGGCGCGCATTGCGACCGCAGGGCGGCAGCCGACGGCAGCGGCCCAATCAATGGTGCAGAGCTCATCGTCACGGCACCCAGGTGGAGGTCCGCGCTCCTTTGCAGCCACCCTGACTGCCGGAGATGACCGACACGGCCAGGAAGACCAGGCCTCGTGCGACTCGGCGTCGCGCAAACCCGAAGGGACTCCCGAATAAAGTCAGACAGGACGTGACAGTGCGTCTTCAGCCCCGACGTCCGAAAAAAACGCCTCTCAACAGGGTAGGCGCAGCGGTCGGGGGTCCTGTATACTGATGCGATACGACCGGTCGGTCGTAATCGGGCCGTCTTACTTAGCAAATGTTCGAGACAGAGGAGAGAAGGAAAATGCGCCGAATGATCTGGCACAGCGCCATGTTTGGATTAGCCATCGCCGCGACCGCCGAAGCGGCGACGCTCGACTTCACAGCCGTAGCCTATCCCCCCATCGAGGAGGACCAGACGATCGTGGTGAGTGACGCTGGCGTTAACTTCACCATGGTGCCCATTGACAACCTGGTTGGTTCCCCGCGTTGGGTCGGCGGGGACCGGATCACGTTCGGCGGCGGCGGCGGGAGTTCGCTGGAGTTTGATTTCACGCCGGACTTCGACGTTACGCTCGACTCCTATACGATCGACTTGGGCTTCATCCTGGGGAACCCGACCTTTCAGATTCGCGAGGGAGTAAACGTTCTATCCGCGGTCAACGACGCCGATGTCAACGGTACCTTCGGTTTTGATGGCGGGCCCATTTCTCTGGACGCCGGGACGACTTATACGTTCGAAAACAACGAATTCGGGGCGGCGATGCAGTCCGCATTCTCTGCGTGGCAGTTTACGGTTATTCCCGAACCGTCCACGCTGTGTCTCCTTGGGCTCGGAGCACTGGGTCTGCTGCGTCGCCGCTAGTCCAATCGCCGGATCTGAGCACACGGCGTGCCCGTCAAAGCAGCGGCCTGTCCGCCTCCTGGTGTAGTGGCAGGCCTTAGGCAGGCGGAGAAGCCGCCAAGGCACATCCTGACTCACCCCTCGCCTGGCCTGCCGGCGGGGATTGGCCTGGGATCAGGTGCGTTTGAACTGCTTTTCGAGATCCTTGACCGTCAAGCGGAGCGTTGTTGGGCGGCCGTGGGGGCAGTTGCTGGGTTTTTCGGCCAGTTCCTTGGCGGCCAGAAGCGAGTCGATCTCCTCCGGCGTGAGGGGGTCGCCGGCTTTCACGGCGGCCTTGCAGGCCATCATGTCCAGCAGCTCGTGGATGAGGTCTTCCGTGTGGGCGGCCTCGCCCTGGTCGTCCAGCTTGTCGATCAGGTTGCGAACGAATCCCCTCACGTCGGCGTTGGCCAGCAGGGCCGGGAAAGAGTGGACGGCCACGGCGTTGGTGCCGAACGGTGTCACTTCCACCCCCAACCTCTCCAGCAGGTCGTGGTGATTCTGCAGCAAAGCTACCTGGTGTGGCGTGGCCTCGACCGTCTCGGGCAACAACAGCCGCTGCGACTCGAGTGCCCCGTCGGTCAGCCTCCGGCGTAGCTGGTCGTATATCACCCTCTCGTGCAGAGCATGCTGGTCGATGATCACCAGGCCGTCCTCAGTCTCCGTGACCAGGTAGGTGTTGTGCAACTGGATGGCAGGACGTCCCCCCGCCGCGACGACGACATCCGGGGGCTGCGCGCTGAGTGCCGACTCTTGCGGGTCTGACGTTGCGGGATCGCGGTCTAGCGCTTCCTGGCCTGCCGCTGGCGGAGGCACTGATGGTGAGCCGGCCTGCTCCTGGTGCGGCATCAGGGAACGCCACAGTGCTTCGGCGCCGGTGGCGTGGCCGGAGATCGGCTGCCCCGGGTGAGGCGGCGTCGTGTCCGGCAGGCGCGGCGATGCGGAGGGGCGCTGCGCAGACGAAGCTCCCGCCGCGGTTTGTGCGGTCGGAATGCCGGCTTTGGCGGTGGCGACCGCGTCTTTGAGTTCCTGAGCCACCTCGGTGCGAATCTGTTCGCGGCGAACTTCGTCTATGGGGCAGGTGACGCGGTCGGTGCGCAGCGAGGGCGTAAGGTCGCGCTGCATGAAGGTCTCGCGAAGGGCGCTGAGCACCTGCGACCGGACCAGGCTTCCATCCTGCCAGCGAACCTCCACCTTGGTGGGATGGACGTTGGCATCGACCGCGGCGGGGTTGAGGGTGAGGAAGAGGTAGATAATCGGGAAGCGGTCTGATTCCAGCAGGCCGCGGTACGCTTCGCGAATGGCGTAGCTGATCATCCGGTCGCGCACATAACGCCCGTTAACGAACAGGTATTGCCCGCCAGTGTTGGAGCGGGAACGATCCGGCGGAGCGGCGTAGGCTTCGATCTCCAGGCCGCGTTCCTCCCGGTGGATGGGGATTATGCCGGTGGTGACCTCCGCGCCGAACAGGGCCCGGATGCGGTCGAGCCGGCACTGCCCGGGCAGCAGACGCTGGGTCACGCGCTTGCCGTTGATCAGCTCGAAGCCGATCTCCGGAGAGGTCAAGGCGATGCGGGCGAACTGCTCGTTAACGTGGCCGGACTCCGTCGACGTCGTGCGGAGGAACTTGCGCCGAGCGGGCACGTTGAAGAAGAGGTCGCGCACCTCGATGCTGGTACCCGGCGGGCAGCCCGCGGCCGAGCAGCTTTCGATCGATTCGCCTGCAACGCGAATCTCGCCGCCTTCGTCCAGGTCGGCAGGGCGGGAGACGATCCGCAGGTGTGAGACGGCGCCGATACTGGCCAGGGCTTCCCCCCGGAAGCCAAGCGTGCCGATATTGTAGAGATCGTCTTCGGTGTTGATCTTGCTGGTTGCGTGGGGGGTGACGGCCAGCTTGAGCTGGTCGGCCGACATGCCGCACCCGTCATCTGTTACACGGATGAGCCGCTTGCCGCCGTCTTCGATGGCCACCTCGATGTGAGCCGCGCCGGCGTCGATGGCGTTCTCTAGAAGTTCCTTGACCACGCTGGCGGGCCGCTCGATGACTTCACCGGCGGCAATCTTGTTGACCAACAGATCGGGGAGAATGCGGATTTCGGGCATGGTCGAATCCGTTCGCGTCGCATATCTTCCGGGCCGGCGAAATCCGAAGCGGTGCATCCATTCCCAGCCGGCGCGGATTATAATTGGGTCGAAGTCAGGAGGCAATTGTTGCGAGCGGTTCTGGCCATAGCGGACGGCGAGGCGTGCGATCCGGAACGCTGGGGCGCGGTGCTCAAAGATGCGGTGGTGGCCGGTTTCACTGCCGTGGAAGTGCCCGCCGGCGCGCTACCTGAACGGATCTCACAGGCCCGCGAGCACGGCGTGCGCGTTGGCGTTTTTCGCTCGTCGTGCAGCACGGGCGCGGTCAGGATCGGTTCTGCGGATGACGGGCAGCGGGCGCAGTCCATCGAGCAGGTCGCGGCGGAACTTAGCGGCGCGGCCGCCGTGCCGGGTGCGGTGGTGACAGTGGCGCCCGCGCGCTGCACCCCGGGCGAGGGGGCGACCCCGTACAGCGAAGCGCTGCGGGCTACGGTGGCTTCGCTGCGCGCGCTCGCGGAGGAGGCCGCTTGTTGTGGTGTGTCGCTTGGCGTGGAGGCGGCCACCGACGGGTTTTTGCTGTCGCCGGCCGAGTGTTATGAGTTGGTGGACCTGGTGAACAAGCCGGAAGTCACCGTCTGCCTGGACCTGGGCGAATCAGAGGTCATCGCGTGGCCGGCCGATTGGGTGCGCACGCTGGGTTTCCGGCTGGGGTGCCTGCGCGTCGGCAATCTGGCTGACGTGAACGTGGATGAACTCGCAGCGGCCTTGCGCGACGTCGGCTACGATGGTCCGGTAGTGCTCTCGGGGACGGCCTCCGAGGCTGCCAACCTCAGAGACAGGCTGAAGTCGCTAGGCCCGACATTTATGCCGGGTCAGGTACTTCGTGAGAGATGATTGCAATCGAAATGGCCCGCGGAGCAGTACCGGATGGGTGCCACCAATACGGCACAGCGGCTTGATCGGTTATTCGGCTCGTTGCGTGATCCGTCGCAACCGCCGGTGGTCATGGGTGTACTGAACGTAACGCCGGATTCGTTCAGCGACGGCGGTGAGTTCCTGGACCCCTCGCGGGCGGTCGAGCATGCGGCCGGGATGGCAGCAGACGGGGCCGCGGTAGTGGACGTAGGAGCCGAGTCAACGCGTCCGGGCTCCCAGGCCGTCAGCGTGGGGACGCAGATCGACCGTGCGGTGCCGGTAATCGAGACCGTGCGGCAAAGCCTCCCGGACGTGGTCATCTCGATCGATACGCAGAGTGCGGAGGTCGCCCGGGAGGCCATCGCGGCGGGGGCGGACATGGTCAACGACATCTCCGCCCTGCGAAGTGACGCCGGCATGGCCCGGGTTGTGGCCGGGAGCAACGCTGGTGTCGTTCTAATGCACATGCGGGGCACGCCGCAAACCATGCAGACGGCAGGTGGCGGACCCGTCTACGACAATGTCGTGGCTGAGGTGCGGGCTTTTCTGGGCGAGCGTCTGGGGGCAGCCAAGCGAGAGGGCGTCAGAGAAGGGCGGATCATTATCGACCCAGGGATCGGTTTCGGTAAGACGACTGCGCACAACCTGGCACTGCTTCGTGAGGTGTCGGCATTTGCGGACCTGGGCGTGCCGCTCTTGGTCGGTGCCTCGCGCAAGCGGTTCATCGGCGAACTGACCCGGGAAAAAATCGCAGGCAACCGCCTGGGGGGTTCGTTGGCTTGTGTGACGGCGGCGGTCCTCGGCGGAGCGTCCATGGTCCGGGTGCACGACGTAGCCCAGTCCCAGCAGGCGGTTCGGTTAGCACACTCTCTTCGCATGCCATTGGCCTGACTCAGCGACTCGCCTGGCCTGTCGGGAAAATCTCCGCACAGTGTCTCACTAGCGATGCAAACGGTGTGCCGTAGACTGAAGATAAGGGGTTATTATCGGAACATCGTATCGCTTGCGGTCATTAGAAGCGCCGACTGGAGTATGGTTCTACTTGGCCGGTGATTCTGATACGACGGCCGTAGTCGGGGGCTCCGTCAAGCGGCCCAGCGGGCGCTCGCCCCGGGCAGACTTCGTTCAGTAACAAGATACACCAACGCTTCATCGTTGGGAGCTGTATGTCCTCTAATCCGCTGTGGGATGAGCGTCCGCAGAGGCCAGGACTTGCCGGCCGTCGCATGGGCAAGAAACAGCAAAAGGTGTGCACTAGAGGGGTGATTTCGCTATCATAGAGATAAGGAGGATAGGGGCGCTGCGCCATCCTGGTGGCTGCGTTTGCCACTCCTTCGGTCGGTCGGAAGCCGGAGGGGGAAGGTTCCTTAGGATTGGCGAGAGCGAGATTCGTTCGGGTTGGTTCCAATTAGTGATTTCCCCATGGCTATGTAGTGCGCTGGCCGCCGGACGAGGTCAAAATCCGGCGGGCGGCGAGCAGGACGGCGTCAGGGGAAGGTTCAGGAGGAGTGTCGATGCGGGCAAGCGAGGCGAGGTTCGGGAAGGTAATGGCCGCGATAGCCGTGGGGATCGTGGCTTCAAGCGCGGCCGCGGGCGTTTGGCTGCCAGTGCCGCCGAACGGCGGGACTGTGTCGCAGGGACCTCGAGTTGAAGTGGACGCGTGCTGGGCACGCGGTGTCGACGTAGCGGTCGATATTACCGGACTCGACATCTCCCTGACCAGCAGCGCTGGGGGCGACTTCGTGCTGGTGACCCTCCCGGGAGAATCTTTGAGCGGGGCGCTGGGCGAGCCGGCTCTACCGGTGGTCCGCCGGCGATTCGCGGCGCCCGCGGGTGCTGGGGTCGAGCTGCAGGTGACAGCGGGCCCAGCGTCAACGATCGACCTGGCAGCTATGGGACTGGCCGCGCCAATTATGCCCATGCAGGCACCTATCTCGATGGCGCCAGGGGAGCTCGAAGGTGCGGAGTTTCACTATCGGCCGGAGGTTTACGCTGCCGGAGGAATGACTCCGACGATTCGGGCGACGGCTACTGAACTGGGTGTCGCTCGCGGCCAGCGTCTGTTCTTGCTCGAAGTGTGTCCTGTGGCTTACGACCCGGTTGGGGCCGCGATCACCGTCTGGCCTCATATCGAGGTAAACGTGCGTTTCTCCGGTGGTACTGCCGGGGATGGTAACCTCAGGCCGGCGGCGTGGCTGAACTCGGCGCTGCTGAACCCGCAGCCGCTGGCGGCGGGCGGACGCGATGCGGAGAACTACCTGATCGTGGTGGCGGAGGCTTACGCATCCATGGCGCCTATGACCCAGTTGGTCAACGCCAAGGTGGCCGAGGGCTTTAACGTCACGACTTACAGCGTGCCGCCCGGCTCGACGGCAGTGGACATCAAGACCTATATCGAGAGTCAATGGGACTCGGCCAGCCCGCCGGACTACCTGCTGCTGGTCGGGGATTCAGACACCATCCCGGCGTGGACCGGCGCCGGCGACAGGACCTCACCCACCGATCTCCCCTATGCCTGCATGGATGAGGGCGACGATTGGTATCCGGACATTGCCCTAGGGAGGTTCCCGGTCAGGTCCGAGGCTCACCTGCAGGCTATTGTGGACAAGACCTTGTACGTGTCCGCGGGGAACTTCGATGATCCGGAGTACGTTCGCCGGGCGGCTTTCATCGCCGGGCCGGACGACGACTGCGGTGACGAGGACACGCACAACTGGGTCATCGCCACTCACTTGGACCCGCTGGACTACCTCTCCAACAAGCTCTACGAGCGCACCTACGGCGCGTCCCCGCCGGGCGTCTGGGCGGCACTGAGCGATGGAAACACCTGGGCGGTGTACTACGGCCACAGCGGGTCTACAGGCTGGCACTCGCCGGGCATGAATCAGGCCAACGTGCGCGCTCTGACCAATGACGGGATGTACTCCTTCATGTGCAGTTTCAGTTGCAATGCCGGAAACTTCACGCTGGAGGAATGTTTCGCCGAGACCTGGATGATCGAGGCCAACAAGGCGGGCGTGGCGGTCATCTCGACCTCGGAGTTCATCTACTCGTCCTCGCCTCCCTGGCTGGAGGTGGCGGCGCTGGAGAAGTTCCTGTTCGACGCTATCTACGCGGACAATATCCACCAGATCGGCCGGGCCTGGCAGGCGGCACTGATGGATCATCTGGCGTTGTACGGACCGGAGAACCCGATGACGCGGGATTACTTCGAGATGTTCAACCTACTGGGCGATCCCTCGCTGGCGATCCCCATGCCGCTGGGATTCGTCGTCGGCGGTGAGCCCGATTCGCTTAACGTATGCTCGCCACCGGCCGAGCAGGCGGTCTTTACCGTCAACGTCGTCAAGATCGGCGACTACACCGAGCCAGTTACGCTGTCGGCGACTGGCCTGCCGCCCGGATCAACGACGGACTTCAGTGTCAACGGGGTGGTGGCGCCTTTCGTGTCGACGATGACGGT
>JANQGB010000568.1 GCA_028277545.1 Phycisphaerae bacterium
AGCATTGGGAGCCGACGTCCTCGGCGGAATAGCTGGTGCCGAGAATGAGGATGTCCTTGTCGATGAACTCGCGCGCATCGCGGAAATCGTGGGCGTGCAGGATCCGCCCGTTGAAACCCTCGAAGCCCTCATAATAGGGCACGTTGGGCGTCGAGAAGTGACCGGAGGCGACGACGACCTTGTCGAAGACCTCGGTGCTCTCGGTGTCGCTGACGGAGTCCCGGGCGGTCACCGAGAACTTGCCGTCTTCGAAGCGGATGTCGCGCACCACGTGGTTGAAGCGGATCCAGTCGCGGACGTCCGCCTTTTCGACGCGGCCCTTGATGTAATCCCAAAGCACGGCGCGCGGCGGATAGCTGGCGATCTCCTTGCCGAAGTGCTCATCAAAGGTGTAGTCGGCGAACTCCAAGCCTTCCTTCGGGCCGTTGGACCAGAGGTAGCGGTACATGGAGCAATGGCAGGGCTCGCCATCCTCCTGCACCCCGGTCCGCCAGGTGTAGTTCCAAAGCCCGCCCCAATCGCTTTGCTTCTCGTAACAGACGACCTCGGGGATATCGGTGCCTTGGGCTTTTGCCGATTGAAATGCCCTTAGCTGGGCCAACCCCGAAGGCCCGGCACCGATAACGGCAACACGTTGTTTTGGCATGAAAGCCTCCTGTTTGGTCTGGTCCAATTACACTGTATTGGTTCTTTTTGGATCAATTTGCATAAACCAATAATTGGTCCAATTTGTCAATTGAATTTCTCTGGTTCCTTGGGCATTCCTGATAGATTGCCGCAGGGATAGCCCTGGGAGCGCCCCAGGGACCACCGTGAGGGCCTTTTTAGCCCTCCGGAGACGCAACGGAAACGCCCATGGTCACCAGCAGTTTTGCCTCGAGAATGGCGGTCAGCGGGGCTCTGCCGAACCTCTCGGTGGAGATGTCGGAGACCGTCAACCTCGGCTTCCTGGGGCCCCTGAGCGGCGCCGTGCAGTCCTGGGGCCAGCCGGGCCTGAACGGCTGCCGGATCTGGGAGGACTGGCTGAACGATGCCGGCGGCATCCTGATATCGGGGCGCCGCTATCCGGTGCGAATCCTGGCTTACGACTGCCAGTACGATCCCGATCTCGCCGTGAAGGGAGTCCAGCATCTGGTTCAGAACCGGGATGTGAAACTGCTGATGAGCCTCGGCGGCGACATTCTCGAGCCCGTCATCGAGTACCTCATGAAGAACCGAGTCCTGACGGCGACCCTGCTGCCCAGCGACCTCTCGCCGGATACACCTTACCTCATCGCGCCCAGCGAGCAGCACCCGCTTTATAACGTGACCGGCGTCGAATGGCTGGCGGAAAACCACCCGGACAAGAAGACCGTCGCGCTCTGCTCCCAGACCGACGCCTTGGGCCTGCCTTCCCTCGCCACCTACCGGGCCGCCTTCAAGGCCGCCGGCATCCGCATCGTCGAGCAGATCCAGTACGATCCGGGCTGCGACGACGCCAAGCCCATCGTGGACCGCCTGCTGGCGGCGGAGCCGGACATCCTCTGCTGGTGCACCAACTATGCGCCCATGGTGCACGCCCTGACCGAGTGCGCCTTCGCCAAGGGCTACAAGGGGCAGCTCATATCCTGCACCCTCGACAACTACGACCGCCTGGTCGAGCGGACCAGTCAGAAGTTCATGGAAGGCTTCATCTTCCAGTTCCCCGACTTCGACGACCCGATGCTGCGGGAAACCGCCTTCTTCTTCAATCAGCCCCGGGCCTTCTTCGAGCAGTACAACAAGCGCTTCCCCGACGAGTGGAGCGCCGTGGCCTGGGAGTACGCCGCCATCCTGGACATCTGGCATGCCGCGGTGGAGCGGGCCGACGACATCAACTCCGTCTCGGTCATGGCCGCCATGAAGCAGTCGGGGCACGTGACCCATGCCTTCGGGCCGGCACAATGGTGGGGACGGGACATTCTGGGGATCGACAACGCTCTCATCGGCGACTGGCCCGTCGTCACCGTGCAGAAAGGCAAGGCGAGGATCGTGGCCTTCGGGTCGATCCCGGCCTGGCTCGAGAAGCACGGCGAGCTGCTCAAGCAGGAGCTCTCCGATCTCGACCAGCTCTGGACCCAGCGGATCGGCCGGGGCCGCACCGGCGGGCGCCTCCAGCCGAGAGACAACGGCGTCGCTTAAAGCCTGTCGTAAAGACCTAGTCCTGCAGCAGCAGCTTCTGCTCCTCGACCAGATTCAGCTTCACCAGCTCGACGGCCGAGGCGACGTCGCGCGAGATGATGGCATTGAGCAGCGTGTTGTAGCTCTTCTGGTATTGCTGGATGCGCTTCGGCGTGAGGTTGCGCCTGACCAAATTGGACCGGGAGTTCTGCCGGTAGCTGTCGATGGCGAACTGATAGCAGGTCGCCAACAGGGGGTTGCCGGTCCCGCTGGCCATCTGCTGGTAGAGCATCTCTTCCAGCTCACAGAAGCGGTCGACGTCGGTTTGCACGTCCTCGATCTTGGAGAGGATCTCGGACATGTCCTTGATCATGCGCGGCGTCATGTTGATGACGGCGAGGCGCACCATCTCGGGCTCCAGGATACTGCGCACGACCAGGTAGTCGAGCGGGCTGGTGTCGGAGGCCAGGGTATTGGTCGACTGGTTGCTCGGCGCCCCGGATCGGTAGGTGACGAAGCTTCCGCTGCCGGCGCGGCGGCGAATGACGTTGCGCGAT
>JANQGB010000620.1 GCA_028277545.1 Phycisphaerae bacterium
GTCCACCGACGGGCAGGCGGGCGACGACCTGGCCCAAGTCGAGGGCGATCTGGCCGACGCCGTAACCGAGCGGGCCAGGCTGCTCGCCCGCACCGCCGCCTTTAAGCAGTTGCCCTACATGGCCGGCACCATGGTCGAGACGCCCCGGGCGGCGCTCACCGCCGACCGCCTGGCCCAGGTGGCGGAGTTCTTCAGCTTCGGCACCAACGACCTGACCCAGACCACCATGGCCCTGTCCCGTGACGACTCGGGCCGCTTCCTGCCCGAATACGTCGATCAGGCCCGGGCTGCCATCTTCACCTCCCACCCCTTCGAGGTTCTGGACGTCGACGGCGTGGGACAGTTGGTGCAGATGGGCATCGAGAAGGGCCGCTCAACCCGGCCCAAGCTCAAGGTAGGCATCTGCGGCGAGCACGGCGGCGAAGGCGCCAGCGTTCGCTTCTGCCACGGGGCGGGCATGGACTACGTCTCCTGCAGTCCCTACCGCGTGCCCATCGCCCGCCTGGCCGCCGCCCAGGCCGTAATCGAGCAGGCCGGCGCCAAGAAGGCGGCTCGCCCCAAGAAGGCCGCCCCCAAGGCCAAGGCCTCCAAGAAGGCGACCGCCCGGCCCAAAGCCAGGAAGGCCGCGCCCAAGAAGACCAAGAAGGTAAAGAAGGTCAAAAAGGCGTCCAAGGCCAAGAAGGCCAAGAAGACCAAGCGCGCCCGGCGGTAAGCCGCGCCCCGAGCCCGGCAGGCTCCGGGTACTGGCTCACTCGCCAGGCCAGTCGAATACCAGGCAGTCCGAAAGCCCCGTTCGATCCAGAACGGGGCTCTCTTTATGGCAGGGCCCGCCCGCCTGTCAATATGGCATTCGTGGTTCCCGGCTGTCGCCGGGTGCCCCGTCCCTGCGCCGCAGGCCTGGGGCATCGGCACACCTTCGCCACGCAACCTGCACCGGCCACTAAAGCCGGTCTTCGCCCTGCATGGGCGGCGGCGATGCGAAACCCGAATCGCGAGACACTGCGACGGCTTGCCGGCAAGACGCCGCACATTCGGTTCACAACCCTGATCCGGCAGCGACTCGCCTGTTGTCTCCAGTAACCGGACGCGCCGGTCACTACCGTCCTGCGGACCTCGGTTGTGCGTGGCTGTGAGGTCGCTGGCCATCGCCAGAGAGAGGTCCGGGATAGTGCCAAGCAGACACCACTCCGGACCTCCGTTGGTCTGGATCGGACTACCTACGGTGCCAGCTTAGGGACATTCCGGCATAGTGTCCCCGAATCTGATCTTGATAGCGGAGAAGTCGACAGTGTTGATGACGCCGTCGGTATTGACGTCATACTGGCAGTTACTCGCGTCGGCCGACTGTCCGAAGCGCGCCTTGACGGCCGAACTGTCGACGGTGTTGACGATCATGTCCATGTTCACGTTGCCGTACAGGACGCCGGTCTTGAAGACGTTGAACACGTCGTACCCATAGTGGTCGGACTTCATCCCGTCCAGGTCGATGGTGCAGCAGTCCTGGTGAGTGTTCAGGTCCGGATCGAAGGTCAGCACCAGGATCTTGCCTCCGTTCAACAGCACAGGAGTGACCGTTCCGTTGGTGTAGTTCTGCACCGCGCACTCGACCGACACGTTGGCGGACGAGACGGTGGCCGGGTCCAGTTCCACATCGAAATACAGCTTTACCTTCTCGACGCCTCCGATGCGCGGCTCCACGCCGTCCGGCCTCCTGTATTCACAACAAAGCTCCGTCGGCGGCGAATCTCCGTGCTCCCTGCAGCTATAGGCGTTGTATATCTTGGGCTCACATTCATCGGGGATGGCGTTCCCGTTGCTGTCGCTGGCCAAGCCGCAATCCGGCACGTCGCACATGCCGTAGGTCGGCCCGCAGGCCAGGTCGCAGTTGTCCGGAATGCCGTTGCTGTCGCAGTCGATGTGGTACTCGTAGGCGCCCATATCCGCGTACGGTGAATCACCGGGCGGGTAACCTCCGTCCGGCGTCTCCGTATCGTCCACTCGGCGAGGTATCCAGTCCAGGTCCAGCGGAAGCTGCTCGCTCGCCCCCATGACACCGTCCCCGTCCAGATCGTAGTCGTCGTCCGGCAGGGCGTCGTTGTTGCCGACGTCGATACAGGGCGAGCCGGGCAACAGGCGCAGGTCGCCGCCACCGGCATCCGCGAACAACGGATTATCATTGATGTTGCCCGTGCCGGAGAAGCCGCCGTCGATGTCGGAGTAGGTCACCGTGTACCCGGTCGTAGTGCCGCCGATCTCCTGATTGCTGTTGGCCCAGAAGATGCAGTTGGTCACCGTTCCGGTTGACCCGCCGTCCTGGGAGGAGGCATACAGCCCGTCGCCGCTGTCGGCGGTGTTGTCCGTGACCGTGCAGTTGGTCAGTGTCAGATCGCCATTCTGCATGTGCAGGCCGCCGCCGTCCGAGTTCGCAGTGTTGTCCCTGAAGGTGCAGTTTGTGAAGGAATGGTCCGCGTCACGGACCCTGACGCCACCTCCCTGTCCTGTGGCCTCATTCTCTTCGAACGTGCAGTTGATCCACGTGCTTGCTGCGCCACTACTGTCTGCTCCTCCACCGTGCTGGGCACCGTTGCTGTTGAAGTCACAACCGATAACCACTGCGGGCGCGTCATAGAAACGGACGCCCCCGCCCCAGTAACCCTCGTTGTCTACGAACCTGCAATGCTCAAAGGTGGGACTACCCTCCGATGCGTAGGCGCCGCCTCCACTGTAACGGGCGTCGTTCCACTCGAACAGGCAGTTGCGCACGGTGGGATTCGCGCAGGAGCCGATGTTGTAGAGTCCGGCACCGTTCCCGTTCAACTGGTGATCGGAATTGCCCCCGCTGATCGTGAACCCGTCCAGGATGGCGGTGGCGTCGGCGTCGGTAGCAGTGACGACGTGATAGACGTTCTCGCCGTTGTTCACAAATCCGACGTCGTCACCGTTGATGTCGCCGCTCAGCACGGTCTCGTTGGCCGCGATGTCGCGCGCGGCCCGGACCGTCTCGTCGACGTCGCCTGCGAAACCGCCGTAGAGCGCTACACCGCTCCGCAGCATGAACGTCCTGCTTCGCCCCACGCCGGGGTCGGCTATCTTGGAGGGCACGTAGGTGCCGTCCGCCACCCAAACCTGGGCCACCGGACCGTCCCAGGTATCGACGGCGTCCAGGGCATCCTGCAGGTTGGTGAAGGCGTCGGCCCAGGTCTTTCCGTCGTTGTTGCCGGCAGTGGCGTCGATTTTGACGTAAATGATCTGCCCGCACTCGTCGGGGATGCCATCCGCGTTGTGATCGTCGCTCACGCCGCCGGCTATGTCGTCGGTGTCGGAAGTGCAGTTCAGGTTGCAGTCGTCGTAGTCCATTTCGCAGGTGTCGGGAACACCGTCGCTGTCGCAGTCCTGTCCGTCGCCGGCGTCGGTCCAGACGGTCAGGTCGCACAGCACCGGCGTCTCGAAGTTCACGTCGTAGCCCGTGCCGTTGAGGATGGCCCGCACCTGTACGAACCGCCCGACAGCAGCCTTGCCCATGGGAACATCGTTATACACCTCGACGAAGTCCTCCCGGGTCAGTCCGGCCTCGGTCTCAGCCGCCCGCACCTGAACGCGGATCGAGGTCCCCGCCGGCTCGTGCGGGCTGGCGCAGGCCTCGGTGTTCCAGGTCACCCGGCTCCAGCGTGCCTGCCCCACGCCGCTGTCGTGGACCGCGGTCCACATGCCGTATTTGAGCGCCAGCAGACCGACCATGCCGGTCATGTCGCTGTAGTTGTACGGGTTGGCGCCGGCGCCCAGGTTTACCACCAGGTCCACAGTGTTGTCGCTCGGGTCAATGCGGTGCATCCTGTCCGATGTGTAGCAACTCACCCAGACCTTGCCGTTGGCGTCGACGCTGACTCCGGTTGGCCCGCGCCCGTTCACGCCGAGGTCGATGGTGACTGGGTTCAGGCCATCGTTGTCCACCCGCGTAACAGTCTGGTTAGAGCCGTCTGGTTCACTCAATCCCCCACCACTGTTAGCCATCCAGGCATGACTGTCGGCCGGCGTGACGGTAATGCCGCGATCGTAGTCTCCGCCGGTATAGGCCAAGCCGCCGGAGAAGTAGGACGAGCCGCCGGAACTCAGCTTGTTCACCGTACTAGAGGCGGGCGACTTCCACTGGCTGCTCCAGATGTTCCCGAAGGCGTCGAGCCCCAGACCGTAGCTGTTGTAGCTGTGCGGCGTATCGATCACCGTCCAGGTGTCGTCGTCAGTGGTTACCGTCTTGTTGGTGTCGTAACGCAGAATAGTATGCTCGGCACCTGGTGTGGACGACCACAGCACACCGTTGCCGTCCACCAGACCGCCGTAGCCGCCATAGCCCAGGCTGAAGCTGGCCAGGATGGCGCCCGTCTCGCCGTCCAGAAGGTCGAACTCCCGGCCACCTTCCTTCGTGCCGACCCAGACGTTGTTGTTAGCGTCCACCGAGACGTGCCGGGTTTTCGTGCCGTTGACGCGCTGGTAAACCAGGATGCACTCGTCCTCCGCATCCTCAACCAGCGCCGGCCCCGCAGCCTGGCAGTCGTCGCGATCACCGCCCTGACCGTCGGTGACGTCAGGCCAGGCGAGCGGGTAGCCGACGCTCGGACGCGAAGTGTGAATCCGCCCGTCACTGTCGCGGTCCACGCAGGTGCAGTAGTCGAACGGCGGCTCCAGGTATTCGCCATCGGCGTCGGGCGTGCCGGCGGCGTCCACCCGCGTCCCGCCTACCACTAAGCCGATCTTGACCACCGAGCCCAGCCCATCGCCGGCCTCGTCGCGGTTGCCGGCCCAAACGTTGCCGAACAGGTCCACCGTCGTTCGCGACGGATTGCCGGACAGGTCGGCCGGTGCCGAACGGTACTCCCCAAGCACGTCGCCGGTGTCCGTGTCGATCCGGACTATTCTGTTCGCCCCGGACTTAGCCACCCAGATGTACGGAAGCGGCTCGGCGAGCTGTCTGACCTGCACCCTGTCACCGGCACCGGTGTCCAGGTTGACCCAGAATTCGTCAGTGAATTCCGCCGTGAGGGTGTACGCCTGTTCCAGACAGGGCGGGTCCGCCGTAACACCTCCCGCGGCCAGTAAGACCAGCCCGCCGCCCATGAGCGCACCGATAGCGCAAGAGACTCTCATAGTTCTTCTCCTTCTACGAAAACAGTAGGTTTCTCACACCGAACGGCTCGGTGTTATCGCTTGAATGACTGCGCCCGGCACCCTCGTCCGCTGGGTCCGCGACGCAGCGCTCGTACGTCTGAGTTCATCCGCGCCAAGAAACTCAATATCAGGCCAGCCGCCGTGTAGCGGCCGACGTTTGTCAAGCCCGGTCGCGCGGAGCGCCAACCCGGACCTGCACATTGCGTCGCCAGCGACGTTCGCGCCTTCTTGCTGTCAACAGCAGGCATCCCGTGCCGAGCACGAGGATCGCGCTGGGCTCCGGTACTGGTGTCAACAGATAAGCGCGGATATCGCCGTTGTCCTGCTCTCCCCAGCCCACGATTTGCCCCGCGTCGTTGATGTCCAT
>JANQGB010000715.1 GCA_028277545.1 Phycisphaerae bacterium
TACGCCAGCGACCTCCGCTGGTGGTACGGCGGCCTGCGCTCGGTCCACATCAAGGCCGGCCCAGTCGCTTCAGAAGAGGGTGATACGCTTCTGATCGGCCCCGACAGCGCCGCCACAGCCCGCTTCGTCGATGGACAGGAAGTGGTCGTCGAGAAGATCATGTAGCAACCATCGCAAGTCCTTGAAGTCACTTGTTTTACCATCGCCTGGCTCTGCGCATCCCGTGCACCCCTTCCGCCAGTCCAATTGGGGAAACCGGCCTCCCCCAGGCAGACCCTTGTGCAGGAACGGCTGAAGCGTTATGCTTGGCTCAGCATAACGGATGAAGCTATGGTGAATCGCAACACTCACATCAGAATACAGCGCGGCTCGCGTTCCGGCGCATCGCTTGATTCGCCCGGCAACGGTTTTACCCTTGTAGAATTGCTGGTGGTCGTTTCGTTGATCTCGCTCTTGCTCGGGCTCCTGCTGCCCGCGCTGGGCCGAGCCCGGTCGATGGCGCGACAGACGGTCTGCCAGAGTCGACTCCGACAGTGGGGCCTGGCCTTCGAACTCTATGCCGCCGGAAACGGTGGTCTCTATCCGCATATCGACGGCCGGGACCGCTGTGGAGACGAGAAACCCGTGCAGCCCGAGGGCCTGGCGGATTATCACTCAGGATGGGCCGATGTGCTTCCACCTCTGATGGGTAACAAGCCCTGGCGCGAATACGAGCGCTGGCAGCACCCGGACACCGATACGGTGTATCAGTGTCCCTCCGCGCAACTGGCTCCAGACGAACTCTACAACTACCGGCCCCGACGAAACGGCTATTTCTCTTACGCCATGAATTCCTGCCTGGAACTGGACGCCAACTGTTGGCCCCCCTACGGTCAGCCGCGCGGCAACGATATGCCAAGCTTTCTCAACACGGCGCGAATCGCGCGTCCAGGGCGCACGATATTGCTCTTCGACCAACTGCTGGACCCGCAGAAAGGGTACGGCGGGGACACGATCAACCGCTCGGCGGGCCACTACAGTGGCAGCTACCCCAAAGCGTTCAGCGCCCGCCACGCCAAAGGCAGTCACGGACTCGGAGGCTCCATCCTCTACTGCGACTACCACGTGGCTTGGAAGGACACCGTTTGGAAACCGGAATGGTCCCGGACGTCGGACTTCGAAGCACCGCCCCGGGACGATCCGGACTGGTACCCCTATTGAGTCTCTGCGTCGTGCAGGGGCCGAATGTAGCTGGCAGCGTCAGAGGGAAACGGAGGACAGGAGCGATGGTCAAGGGCATCGGAGTGAGTAAGGTGGTCAGCATCTGGGTGGTTTGTATTGGGTGTGTGCTGCCATGTGTCGTACAGGGAGCATTGCTGACCATCCCCGAGATTCAGTACACCGAATCGGCCGACGGCGCCAGTCCGTACAACGGGCAGGTGGTCGATTGTGCGGGAGGCATCGTGGTCTTCAAGCGGGAAGCCAAACGGCCCCGCCTGGTGTTGCACGACCCCAACGCCACGGATGGCTGGGGCGGCATTCAGATCAAGGGCTGGGCCAGCGACGCCTTCGACGATGTCAACCTTGGCGACTGGGTCGAGATCGAGCAGGCCTTCGTCGAGGAGGCCCGCGGCGTGACGTTCCTGCAATACTGGGACGAGAATCCCGATGGCTCCCAACCCGTACTGAACGTCGTCAGCACGGGGCATGACCTGCCTCGCCCTCTTCATGTCGATATTCGTGAGATCAGGGCGCCGGAGTATATGCCTTCGGAGGACGCCTGGATCGCAACCGTTGACAGCGCCGAACGCTTCGAATCCATGATCGTGCAGGTTCGAGATGTCGTGGTTCTCGAAAGGGACCTGGGCAAGGCGCTGGACAACTACGATCTGCAGTCCTTCCACGAACCGGACGATCCGAACGCCCACTGCTGGGGCGCCGATTACTTCAATCAGGATCGCGAGGACGAGGACCTGTACCTTCCGGCGATCGAGGTGGGACAACGCTTCCGCGCCGTGACCGGCGTGCTGGAGCAGTATACGAACCTGGGAAATGGTTACGACTACTACCAACTCCTGACGCTGAGTGAAGACGGCGTCGTAGGGCTCTGCTCTGCGGACCTGGATCAGGACGGAGACGTTGATCTCGAGGATTACAGCCTCTTCGTCGAACAACTGCTCGTGGGAGCTTCATCGTCTGAGAGCGAGCCCTGCCTGGCGGCCGATCTGAATTGCGACGGGATAGTGGACGCAACCGATCTCGACCTGTTCAACGCGGCCTGGCGGGAAGCCGATGTGAACGGCGATGGCATCGTGAACGGACACGATCTCGACTGATTGCATAGGCCTACTGAAAGGGCATTGCACCTTCATGGACTCGACGGCCCAGAGCACACATACGCCACCGGCGGATAACTGCAAATTCTATTTTGGCACCAGGGATGTGTTCGTCATCACCACGCTGGCCTGCCTGGGCGCCGCCATGTCGATCGTTCTGGGACATATCGGCGCGGCGCTGCGGGCGAGCATCGGCTCCCCCGGCACCATGCAGTTATTGGCGGGCCTGCACGTGCTCTGGCTTGCCCTGGCCGCGTTGATCGTGCCGAAACGCGGGGCGGCCACCGCGGCCGGCCTGATGAAGGGCGCCATCGAACTGATGCTCGGCAGCCCCCACGGCCTGTTCGTTGTCCTGATCAGCGCCGTGGCCGGGCTCCTCCTCGACTTGGCGCTCTGGGTTGTCCCCAAGCGTCTCCTGACCGCCGGAGTCGTGACAGCCGCAGCGCTGGCGGCCGGAAGCAATGTCGTCCTGTTTCAACTGTTCGTACGCCTGCCCGCGAGCAAGATCGTGGTGATCGCACT
>JANQGB010000731.1 GCA_028277545.1 Phycisphaerae bacterium
ATGGCCACGTCCACGGTGGCATCTTCATTGAATGCTTTGACGTATTCGAAGTAGGGATATTCAGCCAGGGCGTTGCCGGCCAGTTCCGTCCGAATGAAATCGGCCGGGGCGCCGGGGCCAAACGCGCTTTGGAATGCCCAGAAGTCAAACAGATCGACGTACAAGTCGCCGTTGTCGTCAAACCCCTCGCAGCCTGGTGCCGCCATTACGGCAGGACCGGCCAGGCAGTCGGCGAATCCTTCGAAATCGGCCAGGTCGATGTCGCCGTCATCGTCCTGGTCGAAGCCTGCACCGGTCGCCACAACGGGGACGGCCAGACATGCCAATACCCATACCACTCTCCACCGACAATTCATGTCGCTAGCTCCTGATGCCTCGAACCCAGTCCACAAACCAGAATGTTGAGAATGATCGCCTCCAGAAGCCCCTCCAGGGCAGGAAGAGAGATCGCCAGGCCGCCCCCCAACCTTGCAAAGGCAGCCTTTCTCGAAGCTCTACACTTAACCGAAATGCAGTGGCCGGTACAACCCTTGACCACGTAATCCTGTACAAACTCGTACATCCTTCACACTCGTCCGATAAAGATCGGGGCAACAGTGTCGCCAAGCGGTGTGAAGCGGTGTTTATCCAGGAGAAATTCCCTGGTCGGGCGCGCTGGTTATAGGATCTCACAACAGTGACACGCATGGTGACAACGTTGCTGCTCTTTACGGTTGTACAGTGATGAGATTGGAGAGATGAACGTTGCACGGCCAGGTGAATTTCACCTGTTTAGCAACGCTGCGCCAATCTGAAGGCGGCGATCGGCAGGGGTGACGTATGCGCCTGCACAGTAGTTATTCAATCAGGAGTCCATCGTCGCCGACATCAGAGCCCAGACGCCTGGGCCAATGGTCGTCGGGCGGTGGCGCGTCGAGTTCGCCGTCGGGGCGTATGTGATCGAATAGTGTGTCGGCCGTCTTGTCATAGGCGATTCGGCCGTTGACTATCGAATACCGCACTTGAGTCATGTAGTGCAGCAAATCGCCGTCACACACGATCAGGTCGGCGTCCTTGCCGATTTCGATGGAGCCGACGCGGTGATCGACGCCCAGCATGCGGGCCGGTGAGATGGTAACAGCCTCGAGAGCCGCCTGATTGGTCAGGCCGCCCCGAACGGCAAAAGCAGCCTCCATGTTCATGTGCAGCAGATCGCGGCCAGCCAGTCCCCACAGGGTGACCGAAGAGGAGGGCGGGACGATGGCCAGCGGGATGCCGTGGTCGTAGAGCGTCGCGGCATTGGTGATCGACCAGCCCGTCGGGCGGTTGAGTCGCTGGTCGTCCCCGCGGCGGCGGCGTGGCGTGACAATGGCTGACACATTGGCCCGAGACATGCGCGGGGCCACGGTCCAGCCTTCGACGGCTCCGCTGATCACCAGCCGGAAGTTGTAGGCCCTGGCCAGGTCGCAGACCTCCGTTATCTGGTGGGCGGTGTTGGCGTTGCAGATGGCAGTCCGTTCACCACGCAGGAGCGCCAGGTAGTCCTGGTACTTGCCCTTGAGCCACTCCTTGTCAGGCTCCTCGGCGTCGGGCTCTCTGGCCTTCTGTCGCTGGTGGGCCTCCAGGTCGCGGATGTAGTCGCGGACCTTGTCCAGGTCCTGGCGCAGCGTGCGCTTGGCCGCCGGGGAGCGAGAGGCATAACTGAGCCTGACGAAGAGCTTGTCCTTCAACACGTGGTCTTCGAGAGTCCCGAAGGTCAGCTTGGCGGCAGTGTTGCCGGTGACCGCGGTGGTGACGCCGCCCGCCAGGGCAATGGTCATCTGCAGAGAGAAGACGTTGGTGCTGTCGGAAGGCGGCTCGCTGCCGAGAATACCCGCGCTGAGTGCGGCCACCAGTCCTGGATAAACGAACAGGCCGGTCCCGTCGATGGTCACGACTTCGGCACCGTCCTCATCTTCGCCGGGAATCACGGCGTCTGGACCCAGCCCGTGAATCCTGCCGTTCCTGCAGACCACGGTTGCGTCGTGCAGGACCGACCCGGTGATGGTGTGTATGCGAGCGTTGGTGATTACCAGGTACTTGTCTTCGGGCTTCTCTTCGGCGTCCTCCTCTTCGGCCGGCTGGGTCGCCGGCGCTGACGTCGGCTGCGAGGTGGGCTGGCTGGTCGGCTGGGTGGAGGGCTGGGGCGGCCCGGCCCACAGCACGCCCGGCACCAGGCCAGCGGTCAACACCCAGGTGGCGATCAGACGGAAACGATTCACCGGTTCTGGTCCTCCCTCTGGTAGACGATCTGGCCAGCGACCATCACCCTGGTGACGCGACTGAGCGGGTCCAACGGATCTCCATCGAAGAAGACCAGGTCGCCGGCTTTGTCCTTGGTCAGCGATCCGTACTGCTGGTCGAGGCCCAGCAGCTCGGCGGGGTGCAGGGTGACACCCTTGAGCACGTCCTCCCGGGGCATTCCGGAGCGCCATAGCTCCGCCAGCTCACTGCGAAAGGCCCGCAGACCGAACCTGGTGTCTCTCCGCGGCATCAGGGTCACCTGGCAGCCTGCGCCGGCCAGCCGGGCGGCGATGCTCAGCCGGGTGGCGGTGTAGGGGACGCGGCCCAGTGCGGCGTAGGTGACGACCTGGCGCTGCGACTCACCCAGCTTGTTCGCCAGGCGAGTGACGTCCGAAGAGTAGCTGCCGGGCAGGAACAGGTGGTGAGCGAAATCGAAGCCGACCAGGGCGTCGTCGAGGTGAAGAAGTTCAGACGGCGTGGCAACCTCTACCAGGGCAAACACACCCTCCTTTTGTTGTATGAGATCGACAAAGACACGGTGAGACGGATCGATTTCGGGCGGTTTGAATTCCGGCTTGGCCGGCTGGGAAGCGGCGGGTTGGGTTGCGGGTGGAGTGCTGCCGCCTTCCTGCCGGGCCGGCTGCGAAGAAGATTCCTTCTCCTGCTGCTCCTTGGCCTGGGCGGCCTTCTGCTTCTCTTCGAATTCCTTCCTGGCCTTGTCGACCTTCTCGATTTCCTGCCGGGCCTTCTCAAGGGCACCGCGCAGCGTCTTCTTGTCTCTGGGTACGCTGTGGAAGGTTACTCGCAGGTAAGACGGCGAGGCCACGGTCCGGGCATCATCCGGCCCGGCCGTGCGCAGCACCACCGATCGACCCGGGGCACCGGTGCCCGCGGGGAAGAGTGTGACCAGCGTGTAGCCGGCTTCGAGCAGGTCCTGGAACTGACCCTCTTCGGGGAAGTACTCGCTGGCAGCCGACAGATCGCCGTGAACACCCGTCCGGGTGTAAGACGCCAGTCCCCAACGGGTGCGTGGATGGATCCAGCCGGGCATGACAGTCTCGCCGGGGGCGGAGATTACCGTGGCATTGCCGGGGTACTCGATGCCCTTGCCGACCGAGCGAATCCTGCCGTCAACAAGGATGACCGTGCCGCCGGCAATCTCGTCGCCGTCGATCGGAATCACGCGTCCCGCCTCGATGACCACGAACTGCTCGTCATCGCCGGCCGCTGCGGGTGTGAGGCCGATGACGAACAGCGACGCCAGCGCCAGCACGGTGGCACGAAGGCCCTGGTAGCGCCGCGGCGGGCGGGCCATCGGACCGACGGAGTCGCGCCCGCGCCGGAGCGAGCCAGACGCCGGGGGTGCGGGTTGCGCCGGGGAACTAGAAACGGCGTTTGACCTTCGCATCGTATACGATCTTTCCGTTGACGAACGTCAGCTCACAGGACGAGCGGGGATCCAGTGGATCGCCCGTCCAGATGCCGAGGTCGGCGTCTTTGCCGGGCTCGATCGACCCGGTGCGATCGAAGATGCCCAGGGACTCGGCCGGTATGCGGGTGATGCCGCGCAGTGCAGGGTAGGGCAACCAGCCATACCAGCAGGCCATCGCCGCCTGATAGCTCAGTTCCTCCTGGGGGATAACCGGGGCATCGGTGTTGACACCCAACTTCCTGACACCGCCCTGCCACCAGCGGGCCGCGTTACCGTTCATCCGCCGCTCAAGCCGATCGAAGTAGTACTGCCGCGGGCCGTTGACGGTGAAGGCGTCGGTCTCATTCACCAGTGGAGCGACCTTGTAGGCGTCGAAGGTGCAGTGATCCAGGACGGTCCAGATGTCCATCTTCCGGGCGATCATGTCCACCGTGGTCATGAGCACCTGATAAATCTGGGTGTGCACAGCGGCGGGATATTCCTTCAGGAATAGGCCTCGGAAGTCGTGGAAAAACGGGTTGTACTGAGGCTCTTCGGCCGTCTCGCCCGCCTCGTAGGCCAGCCAGACTTCGTGGTAGGCCTTGGCTTTGAGCAGAGTCTGGCGAGTGTTGTAGTTCATGAACGAACGTCCCACGCCGTACCAGTACCACTCCGGGTTGCCGGCCTGGGCGATCTTGAGCGAGCCCGGAGCCCGCACCACCATCTCGTCAACCGTGCGGCCGGCGGTCTTGGTTATGGTACCGAAACCGCTGATGTTGGTGCCGCTTCCGGGGATGAGCAGAAGCGAGGTTACACCACCCGCCCGGGCATTCTTGAGGTTGTCGTTGTCGGGGGTGACAGTGTCCAGCGAGCGCAGGCCCGGATTGGTGAGATAGACCGAATCGTTCAGGTCGCCGAGACCACCGGCGATGTGGTCGTGGGCATCCACCAGGCCCGGCACCAGCCACTTGTCGCGGGCGTCGATTGTGCGGGCGTTCTCGGGGATGTCTATCTCGTTGCGTTTACCGATGGCCGTTATTCGACCATCTACGACCACCACGCTGACACCGTTGAGCACGGCGTCCTGGTCGTTCATGGTGATAACCTTGCCCGCATCGATGACGTACGCTGGCGGCGCGGAAGCGGGCTCCGCGGCTGCGGCGGCGGGCAGGACAGCGGTCAACGCGATTAACAGACCAAGAACGGGCGCGCTCACGGCAGCACCTCCTCTCCACCGACGATGACCCGCTCGGTGCGGGTGCCGGCCTCGAACGGATGGCCCGAGAAGATGACCAAGTCCGCGTCGCGACCCGGCTGAAGCGACCCGATGCGGTCGTCGAGCTTGAACATGCGGGCGGCATCGTAGGTCAGCGAGCGCAACACCGTTTCCGGATCACTGCCCTGCTGCACCGCATAGAGACACTGTAGTGGCAGTCCACGGGCGCCGTCCTCGGCGTTGCTCTGGAAAGCGACGGGAATCCCCCGGCGCGGCAGTGACGCCGAGGGGTTGTAGGGCCGCCGCCTGTGCCGGTAGGTGATTCGGGTGGGCACGATCACGCC
Organism: Phycisphaerae bacterium; assembly: GCA_028277545.1. Classification (GTDB taxonomy): domain Bacteria; phylum Planctomycetota; class Phycisphaerae; order UBA1845; family UBA1845; genus JANQGB01. The sequence continues at coordinate 5,234 of JANQGB010000731.1, forward strand.
CGCCTTGGTATCCGCGATGCGGGATGCCACCGGCTCGGCCCCTTCGGCATTCAGCAGGATGACCGGCAACTCGTGATCGTCCACCAGCAGTTTGAGCACGGCCTCGATAGCGGCGGGCGTATCCACATCCACTACTGCCGGTATCTTCTTCTCGAGCAGGCTGCGGATCGGCTCCAGGGCCTCATCCACCTTGGGCGGCAGTGGGCGCCCTCCCTTGCCACGCTTCTTGCGACGAGAGACTTTGAACTCCACGTCGCTCTTGTCTGTGCGGGTGGCCTCCATCGCGATCTGGTAGTCAGCCAGCGAGATGGTGCCGACCATGTGGTCTTCGCGGTCTAGCTCCGCTTCGACAGTGGGCTGCCCCATCGGCGTTTCGACGTCGATCACCGCGGAGATGTGCCGGCCGTTAAGCGTGCCGGTGATGGTGGCTTCCTCCGCCTCACCGGGGATGCGCAGGCGGCCCTCAATCTTGTTGCCCTCCAGCTTCAGGAGCATCTCCGCCGTCATCGTCTCGGGCAGCGGATCTCCTGAAAGGGTGACTTCCCAGG
>JANQGB010000819.1 GCA_028277545.1 Phycisphaerae bacterium
GGTGTCCGTATCGAGGTCATGGCTGTCCATCAGCCGCTCGGCCCTCCACAGCACACCCCGGCGCGCTTGGCCGATCCGCTCGCGCCAGGCGTCGAGGCCGTGGAGCAGTAGGAACGTGTCCGGCGGCAGGTCGTTGTCGAGGCGCGGGGCCACGTACGATCGAATGCCGGCGTCAGTAAGGGCACGCAGGCAGGTCGTGGTCGACTCGCCTTCGGCCGCATCCGTTGCCAGACAGAGCGTCACCGAACGAACCTGATGGCGGGCCAGAGTTTCTACTTGGAGACGGGACACCTGCTCGGCGCCACAGGCCACTACCCGGTGGTCACCGTAGGCCTGCAGCAGGGCGGCCGGCAGGACCTCGTCCACCATCACCACGTCTTCACATCCCTCCTGGCGTGCCCGATCGAAGTAGAGCGGTGACCTGGTGGTCTCCTCGCCAGGCAGGACAAGCGTGCGCGGGCGTTCATCGGGGGGTTCCGCAGTGTGCCACCGGCCATAGATGGTCAACGGATGACCATGCTCATCGAGCCAGGGAAAGAGGACATAGCCTTCCCACTTGGACCAGAGCACCGAGGCGTCATCGACCACCTTGAGTGGATGTCCGTGGTCCTTCAGCGTGCGCCGGAACTCGAGCGCCAGCGAGTAGTATCCCAGGCCCAACTCCCGGATTTGCTCGTCGGCGAAGCCTTTCTGCTGGCTGAGGTAGGTTCGCGCCCTCTTGCCGCGGGGCGACCAGAGGACCTCCTGCGAGTGGGCTATCACGGTCTGCAGTATAGACCGGCGTGCGTCCCGCTGCTGGGCTGACTGGCGGTCCTCGTCGCTGAGGTCGGCCTCGGGAAACTCGATCTCAGCCAGATTGCAGAGCTCGCGAGCCAACTCCACGAAGTTGCGACTGGGTGGGGTGGGCTCCGTGCCGCCGCGCAGCTTCCAGAGATACTGGATCGGCGTTCCGCCGATCTTGCAGCGCCGACACCACCACTTGAGCGACTCCGCGGCCACGACGAAGGAGGCCTCTCCGCCGGTCTCGTGCCACGGGCAGCCACCTGTGCAAGCCCCGGAGTTCTGCCGGCCCCACTGGTGGGCCGAGTGCGTGTAGACCTGATCGACGGAAAGTTTCGGATAAACCACGTTGTCCAGCAGGTCTGCCAGGTCTGTTGGCCTTGAATGTTGCGTTGGCATAGGTCCGTTCCGTTGGCGGAGAGGTCGCGGTCGCCGGGCGGTCGGTTCGCCGCGGCGGTTCGGTATCTGTAGCCTGCTAGCAGGCGTTGGCTCTGAAAGTGCCTTCGGCGCGGCTGGCACGCGAGCCCCGCCTCGCGCTCCAGGGAGGGTCCTGTTCTGTCGACTTTGGCACTATCCGTTTCGTTCCGCCGAATACCCGAACCACCGCTCGGCGGAACGCCCTGACCCTCGACCTTGTCTTAGCCGATATGTGTACAACCAGCGTACCAAATCCGCCGCCGAGGTGCCAGACCACGACCCGCACCGCCGGCACCATCCACCGGAAGTCTGATCCGGGGGGCGCTGTCCGCCTGTGGAGATGTCGAGTTCCGAGGGAGTAGGCGGGGGCGCACACCACGCGGCAGGTCAGCCGGTCGCGATCGGCGTTGGGGTACCTTCCGCGCGGGCCGAGGCGAGCAAGGCCGCGATCACCCGGGCGTTTCGCAGCCCCTCCTCCTGTGCGAGCAGAGGGGGAGGGCCGCCGCGCACGGCGCGGGCGAAGTCTTCGATCTCCAGCCGGAAAACGTCGGCGGGTTCAAAGTCCACCTGGCGTCTCTCGCCGCCCGCATTGATCACGAGCACAGTCGGCTGGCGATTGTTGGCGAAGGCCCGCTCCAGCGTCAGTGTTCCTTGGGTGCCGCAGATAGACACGCGGTTCCGCAGGCCGCCATCGAAGCCGCAGGAGACGTTGCCGTAGCGACCGCGGCCGAAGTCCAGCACGCCGTGCAGGCTAACGTCCACGTGGCAGGTAGCGTGGAAGGTGGCCATGGCCGCCACCGTTCGGGGAGTCGAGCCAAACACCTGGCGGCAGACATTGACGCAGTAACAGCCGACGTCGTACACGCTGCCCCCGGCCCAAGCAGCGTTGAAGCGGACGTCACTCTCGTCTGCCAGCAGAAAACTAAAGGACGCATCGACAGTCCGGACCTCACCGATTGTGCCCGCCTTCAGCAGCGATTGGACCTCGGTCATCTGCGGGTGGTATCGGTACATGAATGCTTCCGCCAGATGAAGCCGGTGCTGGCGGGCAGCGGCGATCAACTCCTCGCACTGGCTCGGATCGCCGGCCAGGGGCTTCTCGCACAGCACGTGTTTGCCGCATTCCATGGCCCGCAGGCCCAGGCTGTGGTGCAGGCCGTTGTGCGTGGCGATGTAGACCGCCTCGACCTCGGGATCAACCAGCAGCGCGTCGTACTGGTCATAAGCTCGCTTGGGATTGAGCTTCTTGGCTCGCCGGAGGTCTCTGCTGGCCGCAGCCGCCAGCTCCGCTCCTGCTGCCGTGGTGAGTGCCGGGGCGAAGGCGCCCGCTACGATCCGTCCTACTCCGACAATTCCGAATTGCACCGGCCCTGGTGGAGTCATGGCTCGTCATCCAACTGAACGTTGTCCGGTCCGTCAAGGGCAGCGCCGCGCGGTTCACGAAGCGTGTTCGTGAAGGACCGGCAGGCCAGCGCCGGCCGCAGTCCTGCGCTGCCACCGATGGCCAGGTGGCGGTGCGTGCCCTGTTGGCGCGTCTCATTCGTTGGCCGCTTCGAGGAGTTCGTTCCTAAGGGCGGCGTAGTTGGCCGGGTCGGACAAGTCGTTCTGAGTCAGGTTGAACGTGCTCCGGCGCTCATTGCCGGGACCCAGGATGATTACATCCCGGTATTCAACCTGCCACGCCGTCCAGATGTCTTCACCGGTCGCCGGTTGCAGCCACGGCAACGTCCGATCGGCCGTCATGCCGGCGTTGCCCGACTCCCGCCCGATGTCATTGACGCCCAGGATCTGAACGGGCCGCAAGGTGTTCAGCAGGTCAATCTCGGCCTGCAACTGGTTCAGGAAGCCAAACTGGCTTCTGCAGTAGCCTCACGTCGAGTGCCCGAAGTACCAAGCCGAAACTCCACCAAGGTAGTCGCGGGGCGATACGGACTGATTGTGGAGATCTGACGTCGCATTAACGT
>JANQGB010000838.1 GCA_028277545.1 Phycisphaerae bacterium
CGGCGGTGATGTAGATGCCGGAGATCATCGAGATGACGATGATGGCCTGCCACACTTCCACCCCCAGGACTTGATGGGCGACGGTCCCCAGGGTGAAGAGGTTGTAGCCGATGTAGCCGACCATGTACTCGAGGATCACCAGCACGGCCAGAAACCTGGCCGTCGTGTTGAAACGTCGCTGGAAATACTCCGGAATCGAGCGGACCCGGGAGAAGTAGATGATCGGCAGCCAGCCGAACATGAAAAAGGGGATGAAGAACCAGTCGTTCATATACGACATGCCGCTGGACATGCCGTGCTCGTACGCCTTCTGGGCGTACTTGATAAAGCTGTGCGAACCGACACCGGTGGCCACCATGCTCATGCCGATCAGCCACCACGAAAACTTGGCACCGCTGAAGAAGAAGTCGCGGGTCGACCTGGCGTAGCGACCGAAGAAGCTGCCGAAGCCCAGGATGACGATCAGGTAGCCGACGATCACGACGTAGTCGAGCGTGGTGCCGTGGGTCTGCTGCGCGGCGAGGAGCGTATTCACGGGGCGGCACCTCCCGGGGCAGCGGGCATGATGAACAGCGCCGCCAGGTACCAGAGCAGGTGAATCCCCGAATACCAGAGAAACCCGAAGATCAGCACGCCGAACCAGAAGCGGTCCTGTTTCCGAGAAAGTACGCAGGCCCGCCGCCGCAGGATCAACCACAGGCCGACCACGAATATGACGGCACCAACGCCGTACTGATACAGGTACGGCCACCAGTACTCAGGGAACCATCGCGACAGTAAGTCTGGAACCACGAGTTGGCCTCCACGCCGGCCGGAAAAGGGCGTTCGCTGGGCACGCCCACTACCGCTGGTCCTGGGTCGCGCTGCCTGCCAGAGCGCTGCGTCGAGCTGCACACACCCACCACTGCCCAGACCCCGCGCGGTCATCGGCGGCGTCGGTGGCTCGGTCGGACGCGGCTGCCGTGTCCAGCGGGCAGTATATCCAGTTCGCGACGTCCTGCCAGCGTAGGCCGCAGCTCGCCGCGTCGGGCGTCAGGCGGGGGTTCCGGTTGGTGGCCGCCGCCGCCCGGGTCGCAATAGTCGGAAAAGGGGCTGGCCGCTTAACGTAATCTTCATATAGTGGGCGGCTGTTACCCGGGGCAAGCGGCACGATGTCGGCCGGGACCTTAGAGGAGGATGGCATGAGCACCGTTAGCGAGTTGTTCCGTAAGTCGCCGTTTGAACCTCTGCGCCATCACATGGACAAGGTCATGGAGTGCATCTCGTTGGTGAAGCCTCTGTTCGAGGCCGTCCGGGATGGCGACAGCGAGACCCTGGACAGTATTGCCCGGGCGACGTTCAAGGCTGAGCACCAGGCGGATCTGATCAAGGACGAGATTCGCCAGACCATTCCGAAGAGCTTCTTCCTCCCGGTATACCGGGGAGACCTGCTGGGTTTCCTGGCCTTGCAGGACGACATGGCCGATTCCGTGGAGGACATCGCCTTTCTGCTGACCATCAAGGACCTGGCCATGCCGTCGACCCTGACGGCCGACGTCTTCGAGTACGTGGAGAAGATTCTCTGGGTATGCCAGAAGGAATACGAAGTCAGCCAGGAACTCGCTGCTCTGGTGGAGAGCAGTTTCGCGGGCGAAGACATCGAGCGCATCCTGGCCATGGTGGCGACGGTCGAGAAGGCGGAGTGGGAGGCGGACAGGAAGCAGCACGAACTGGCCAAATCGCTCTTCGCCCTGGACAAGGAGATGCAGGCCACCGACATCTTCCTGTGGTTCCGCGTCTTCGGCGTCCTGGGTGAACTGGCCAACGAGGCGGAAAAAGCGGCCGATCGAGTCAGACGGATGCTTGCCAAGTAGAGCAACCGCAGACCGTGTACGGTAGTCATCCGCGCCCGGCGCCGGGAGCCGGGCGCAAAGGCAGCGACTTTCAGGGACGAAAATGCTTCCACTCGCCGACACCGTCGCCGTGGCCCTGACCCCGTTTCACTATGCGTGCCTGGTCCTGGGCGTCGGCATGTTGCTCTGGGACACGGTCGAGGTAGGCCGTAATGACGCCGTCAACCTGACCAACGCCGTTTACGGGGCTAGAATCCTGTCACGCAAGACAGTGATCTACGTGGCGGGCGTGGGCGTCGTGTTCGGGGCGGTCTTTTCTTCGGGCGTGATCGAGACCGCCCGCAAGGGAATCTTCGACCCCGGCATGCTCACCCTGGACCAAGCCCTCACCGTCTTCGCCAGCGTCTACCTGGTGGACACCATTCTGCTCTACAGCTATTCAGCCTACGGCATGCCGGTCAGCACAACTGCCTGCCTGGTCTTCGAGCTGCTGGGCGCTTCCTTTGCGGTCAAGTTCTTCGACATCGTCCACTGGGACAAGTCGGGCATGGTGATCTCCGGGATCGTGATGTCCATCATCCTGAGTGGCTTCGCCTCCTTCCTGATCCATCGGGCTGTGCGCGGGGCGATACGGGATCGCACCACACAACTAAGCACGCTGCTGCTGCACGGCGGGTGGGTCGGGGGCGCCATGGCTGCAGCTTTGTGTTACTTCATGCTCCTCAAGGGTATGAAGGGCGTTCATTTTATCAAAGATTTCCGGAAGATGCTGGCCGAAGAGTACGGCTTCGGAGAGATCGCCGTCGTGCTGGTTCTGTGGGGCGTCTTTGCCATCGTGATCCACATGCTGCTGGTCTTCTTCCGGAAGAAGGCTGCCCGACTGCTGTTTCCGGTGTTGGCGGTTCTGGGAATGCTGTCCTTGTCGTTCGCCTTCGGACAGAACGACCTGGCCAACTGCGCCTCACCCGGCCTGGCGGTCGTAGCCCTGATCAACAACGCTGACAAGGCCGTGGCCGAAGCTGTAGAACTGACCGTGCCGTGGTGGCAGTTGCTCATCTGCGGCTTGTTGCTACTCGTTGGCATGACCACCCGGAACGCCCACCGGGTAACCAAAGCCGAGATCCGCGCCGGCAGCCAAACGGACCACGTGGCGCTGTGGGCTCCGAAGTGGTGCATCGGATTGGCCGGCTGGTTCTTACGATTCAGGTCCAGGACCGACTCACTAGCCCCGCAGGTGACCTACACGCCGGCCGGCAAGAAGATGCACTACGACGTCCTGCGGGCCTGCACCATCACCTCTGTTTCAGCGTGTGTGATTGCGACGGCGTCCAGCTTGAAGCTGCCGGTCTCCACGACGTACGTGACCTTTGCCGCTGTGCTGGCCACCGGCCTGGCCGATCGCATTTTCCAGCGCGGTGACTCGGCCCTGAAACTGGGCCGCATGATCTGGGTCATCTCCAGTTGGTTCATCTGCGCGGGTATTGCTGCCGTTGCCGCCGGCCTGGTCTGTCGCCTGGTACTGCACTTTAGCCTGGCCGGAATCGTGATTGCGCTGGCCGCCAACTTCGCCGTTCGCCAGATAGTCAAGAAGCGCTCCGCCGAGCAGGAACGAAGAGTCGAGGAGGAGGCCTACGAGCGGGCTCACCCGGACGAGTTCGCCCTGGAAGACGAGCGCTAAGCCGGTAGCTTAAGTCACTCTCAGACCGATCGATCATCTCAACTGGCGCCGGGTGTGTGGCGGGAGGCGCCTGCGGGCGGTTCTGCTTGCGAGGTGCCTGCGCCTGACTCGTCGGCGTCTGTGAATCTGACGCCGATTTCAAACAACCCTCCGCCCGCGGGACGGCAGCGCACAACATCGCCCTCCAGCGGTCTGCGCTCCCAACCCGTGACCTGGACCGTCATCCGGACCCGTCTTCCCGGCACAATAGGCCGGCTGGCGCGCAACCCTATACCCGTACAGGAGATGTCCTTGACGACGACCGTCATCCGGCTCTCTTGCTGCGTAACCGAGCCGCTGGCCTCCAACTCGTCGAGCAGGGCTGGGGCGCGCATCGGATGGCGCGTCACCGCGCGCTCCGCGGTAGAGGCTTCGCGCCTGGTCCCGGTGTCGGACTGCGTGGCCTCAACCAGCGACGCCAGGGCGGCGACCACCTCGGCGTCAT
>JANQGB010000862.1 GCA_028277545.1 Phycisphaerae bacterium
GCCGTTCTTCCTGATTGTCTGGGCAGCCTCGACCCGTGCCAGATCGGCGTCCTCGCCACTGCCGGCTTCCAGCAGGACTTCCGCGAACCCCAGGATGGCGGTCATCGGTGTACGGATTTCGTGGCTCATGTTGGCCAGGAATTCGCTCTTGGACCGGGTCGCCGCGAGGGCCTCCGCGTTGGCTTCCTGAAGCGAACTGTTCAGTTGTCGGAGTTGATCATGGGCACGATCCTGACGCTCCTGGCGAGCCTGAAGGTCCCGCCCCAGGGTGTTAAACGCTTCGGCCAGACTCTGGACCTCCTGGTGGGCCTTGACCTCGATGCGCTCGTCCAGTTCACCCCGACCCAGTCGCCCGGCGCCGCGCAGGATCGAGGCGATGGGCCGCGCGATCTTGCGGGACATCGCCACTCCCAGCACTATCGAACCCACGACGGCCAGTAAAGACGCAGAGAGATTGATCCAGCGTGCGGCCAACACACTGGCGGATGCCCTCTTCTGCTGATCCGCCAGTTGCTCCATCGCATGCGCCATGCCACTCTCAGCTAATTCCTCGATCTGTTCTTCGGTCTCTTCGAACACCTCCCACTGCTCGCTAGCGTCCTGGTAGCCTGCAGCATGTGGCTGCTGTGTTATCGCGAGCACCGTACGATCCAGAGACTCGATCATTCGACGGAGTTCGTTGACAAGCTTCGCCTCTGCTGGTGAGCGCACGCAATCCTGATATCTGGCCAACTCCTGCCGAGCCAGCGCGTAAGCAGCGGCGTACTCTTCTTCTTCGCTCTCTTCGTCGTCCTCATCTTCGTCTTCTATCTCGTCGTCGTCTTCCTCTGCCCGCCGCTGCCGCGTCTCGTCGTCCGCATCGGCGGCCGTGATTGTCGGGTCGTCTTCCACGCTTCCCTGGTCGCGATCGGCCTGCGCCGGATCGTCCTCGGACGGCGCCTCGTCGCCATCGTCCATCTGAAGCAGTACTATGGAGAGCCCCTCCTGCTGCATCCTTCGCGCCTGGCTGAGGAATCCCGTGAGTGCAGTGAGTTTGGGGCCGGTCTCGTCCGTTATGGTCTGAAAGTTGTTCGTTACCTGGTGGCTCGTGTACTGCCCGACGACGCCGACGACTGCGACGATAAGCGCGATCGACAGGTAGGTACCAACCAGCGCGGTCGAGAGTCTCATGATAGGCAGCTCCACGGCACGCGCGCGCGGTCTTCCGGCGGTCCGTTATAGGCAGCTACGCCGCAGGCGGCACTCGCCGGTCTCAGACCGCCGCCTGCACCGGTAGGCGTAATGCCGCTCTGGGGCACGTCTTCGCGAGGCCCTCTTTGCTCCCGCCATGTCGTTGTTTCTATATCTATGCCTTGCTCCGCCGAGAAATGCCCTCGTTTAACGGCCCACCGTGCTCCTGTGGGCAAATAGCGTAGCGCCTGCCCGGCAATGTCCTGTCGGAGGCCACCAATCCTGGTAATCGCTGCCTGCCGGGCTACGCAACTGATGCCCAGGAGCTCATACTCCTACTTCACTGCTCCGATCCCCGGAGAAACACTGCTACAGGCAAGTTGCTCGCTGACGGCGTGCACGGCGGACGCGCCTGGGAGCGCCGAAACGCGGTGTCACCCTGGTGTAAATCGGCGGATCACCCGGCTGTGTTTAGCCTTCCGGGCCCCGCCCAGACCTCGGGAAGGCGGTGGCGACGCCGCGCCTCAGCCCACTATCGGAAACGGTGCGACCGATAACATCGTCCAGCCAGACGTGAAGACGGATGAGAAGTCCGAGGGAGCGGTATTGTGGGACGCTGGCCATCGGCGGCACGTTCGCGAAGCCGTCCCGCACGCGTGACTGCGGCGTGGTGTCAGCCGGGCGGATTTCCTTCGTCGCTTGCCAGGCAATACCACGGGCCTTGCCAAACACGCACAGGTCCGCGAATCACAGGGCTCAGTGGGCACGAACGAGCGGATCGCTCTGCGCTCGGCGCTGAAGTTCGTCCAGTGACCAGCGTATGGACTCCGCATCCTGGCGAAGTTGGTGCAGCAGTGCCTGGGCAGCAATGGCTGATGCGGCGCGACGCGGCATAAGCGCGTCAGAGTGACCTGACCGGGCACGAATTACCGCATGCTCGCCGTGCTCGCTGCCGTGTTCTCGCACGCGTTGGCCGCCCAGTAGATCGCGGCGTCTCGCCTCTCGATGCTCGACCTCCGCGCGACCGAGCCCGCCCGATTCGTGTCCTTCCACGATGCCCTCGGAGTGGAAGCGTTCCGCAGATTTCTGTCGTATGACGGCAGCGATTGATAGCAACGCCACACTCAGTCCGATCAATACCGGAACGGTTGTCTCGCGCATTCTATTCTCCCCGTCCTTCGCTCCCTGGGTCGCCGGCACACGCGCCAGGCATGCCGCTGGCGGGCAGCAGCAGGCGGCCAACTTTGCCAGTCGCCGGCCAATACGGCTCCCCGGCTCTCCGAGGACGTTGGCGGCCTCGCGCCAGGAAGCCCCGGCCGACTATCGTCGCGTTCGAAAACACTTTTGCCTTGAGTGTATTGCACTGCTGCTGCCACCCTACGGCTTGCCGTCCTCGATGCTCTTCGCGAGCAGCTTGATCTCCTGGCGCAGGAGCTGAAGCTGGTTGTAGAGCGGCCGGAGGGCCGGATCGTTCGGACGGCTGCCGTCCCCCTCGCCGTGCTCCATACCCCCGCGCTCGCTTTCGTGTCCCGGTCCGTGACCTTCTTCACTGCCGTGCTCAGGGTGGGTCGTCCACCAAGTGAATGCCTGGTTGGCGGCTGAGAGCTCGACAGAGATCTTCGCGCCAGGCTTCAGATCCGTACGCTCGGTCGGGCCAAGCTCGACACCGTTGGAGAGATGGACTTCGACGCGGACGTCCGACAGGGTCTTCGACGTTCTGTTCTGTACGACCCCGTTGAA
>JANQGB010000864.1 GCA_028277545.1 Phycisphaerae bacterium
GCGACGAGGGAATCTACCCCGCCATGTGGTCGTCCGAGCTGGCCGTCGAGGTCCTGAACGAGGCTCTGGACAGCAAACACAGCCAGGACATTCTCATGCAGTTCGACGCCAAGTGGCGCATGGCCATGGCCGACTACCTGCGCGCACCAAACACCGACATCCAATTCCTGCTGCCGCTGATCTTCTCGAATCAACCCATGGCCGACCGCATGGCTGCGGCATTCTTCAACGGCGAGAGCATATAGAAGGGCAGGGTAACCGCGCAAGCCAAACGGGCAGGGCCTGCTGTGCGGACCCTACCGCTAATGACAGTGATGCGGTGTTCGGGCGTGCGCCTCGCGGGCGTCCCGGGTCAGGGCCAACGGAAAGATGATGTCGCTAATGCAGCAGGGGATCATCACTGCCAGAACAATGAGCAGAAATACCATGCCGAGATCGTCGACCCAAGCCGTGCGGCCAAACGGGCCGATCAGGTAGAAGATGCTGGCCATGGTCGAACTGAAGACGTGCAGCGAGTGCGAGAACAGCGTGCTTCGCTCGACGGCCACTGCCGCCGTCAGCCCCACAACCACACCTATCGCGGCAAACGGCAGAACAAGCGCGGGGTGCTCTATCAAGCAGATGTGAAGGTGTAGTGGCTGCTCTGCCTTCAGCCCTCCCAGCGTCACGAGCACGAACTGTGACATGTAGGGCATGATGATGTCGCTGACGCCGCAGACCCCAACCGCTCCCAGGACTCCGATGGTTATGGCCTTGACCAGGCGGCGATCGAACCTCCAGAACATGGCGGTGGTCGCCGCCGCAGAGAAGAACATGTGTACCGGGTGGAAGAGGTGGAAAAGCGGCAGGGCGAAGCCGTTGTGACCATGTCCTCCATGACTGTGACTATGTCCGTTCTCGCTCACGGTATGCCCGGGTGCTGCCTCCGGGTGCTCGTGTTGGCAGTCCTGGTGGTCGCCGTGATCGTGACCCGCCGGCTCGTCCTCGTGCTGGTGAGCACACGCGGAGCCGGTCGGCTGCTCGACTGGAGCACCGCCGAGGGGGATCAGCACACAGATCATCCCCGCCAGCACCAGCCCAATGGCCACGCTGGAGACTGAGAAGGGGAGGTGCGCAATCAGCTCGCCGTAGATTCGGGTCGCCACGCCGCCCCGGGCCTCGGAGTGGTCATGGTGGTCATCGTGTTCGGAAGACTCATGCATGGTGCGAAAGCTTATCGTCTGCCACCGCCCGCCGCAATTGGCTGGGCAGCGTATCCCGTGCTATAGTAGTGGTACGCTGAGCGTGCCCCGGAGGTTCGCCATGTCTGAGGACGTTGGCCTCAAACCACTGCTGGCCCGTAACACCATGCCCTCGGCTCCGGAATTGGTCGTTCAGGGGGCGGAGCAGGAGGTGCGCTGCCTGGCCTGTGGCCACCGCTGCCAGATTCGCCCGGGCCGCACAGGCGTTTGCCGGGTGCGATTCAACGACAGCGGCAGGTTGATGGCCCCAGCGGGGTACGTGGCCGGCCTGCAGGTCGATCCGATAGAGAAAAAGCCGTTCTACCACGCCTTCCCTGCCAGAGACGCCTTGTCGTTCGGCATGCTGGGCTGTGACTTTCACTGCTCCTACTGCCAAAACTGGATCACCAGTCAGACGCTGCGCGACGACCAGGCGGTCTCCCGGCCGCGCAGCGCTTCGCCTGACGAGCTGGTTCGATTGGCCCTCCAGCACCGCGCCCCCGTGGTGGTGAGCACGTACAACGAGCCGCTGATTACCGCCGACTGGGCTGTCGAGATCTTCAAGCTGGCCAGGGCCGAGGGGCTGACCTGCGGTTTCGTCAGCAATGGCAACGGAACGCCGCAGGTGCTGGAGTTCATTCGACCCTACGTCGACCTCTACAAGGTCGATCTCAAGGGTTTTGACGATCGCCACTATCGCCAGTTGGGCGGCGTGCTGGAACACGTGCTCGAGACCATCCGGCTCCTGGTCAGGATGGAATTCTGGGTAGAAGTGGTAACGCTGGTGGTTCCCGGTTTCAACGATGGGGAGGACGAGCTTCGCCGGATGGCCGATTTCCTGGCTGGCGTCTCAGTTGACATCCCCTGGCACGTTACTGCTTTCCATCCCGACTACAAGATGGAGGATCGCGGACGAACTCCGCCGGCGACACTCGCTCGTGCTCGCGACGCGGGCCTGGCAGCCGGCCTCCGTTTCGTATACGTGGGCAACCTCCCTGGTCAACTGAATGGCGCCGAACACACCCGTTGCTACCAGTGCGGCGAGTTGCTCATTCGCCGTAGCGGATTCTATGTTGAGGAGAACCGCCTGAGCGGTGGGTGTTGCCCGAAGTGCGACTGTCGTATTCCGGGCGTGTGGGAGGCGGAGGCCCCGAAATCCACCTCGGGAATCGGGATGCCGCGGCCGGTGTGACCGGCGCCGCGAGATCAACGGGCGACCCCATTTCAGCAGTTAGTTGGCTTCTCAGCCACCTTGGACGGGAGGCGCAGTCTGCATCTCAGCGGCGGTGTTGTGCGCCGCGAATGCCAGACCGCACTCTGGACAGCGTGATTCGGTCAGGCCGGTCAGGTCGTAGCCACACTCGCGACAAAGCCCGAGCCTGGCGGCGATGCGATGGCGCCACCACCGGCGCCCCGGTCCACGGATTATCGCAACGACCGGATAGGCGCCGAGTAGCAGCAGCGGCAGCCACAGGCCGATCCGCAGTTCACTCAGCGCCACCTGGCGCAGTCGCCCCTGGTTATCGGACTGCCAGTGCATGGTCGTGGTCGAGGGCCAGGCCAGCATCGTCACATCGTTGAGCGTCATCGCCACGTACGAGGCGCCGGGGACTTCACTGCTACGGTCAACTCTGCCAGACGGATTTCTAACCAGATCGCCAGCGATGGTCCCAAGTGACAGGTCCGATCGAATGGTAGTGGTATTGGTCATTCGCGCCGCCCGTGCGGGCGGCGACGGGCTGCCCGGGCCGACATCGCGCGCTTGGACCAGGCTGAACCGCCACCGATCGCACGAAATCCGAGAGAAGGCAACGTTATTCTGGCGTTGCACGATGTTGATTGGCGTACATAACCCCCAGATGCCGGCCAGCAGAATTGTGGCCGTTGCGGCCGCGAGCGTGATCAAGGCCAGGTTTCGTATCATTGTCCAAGTCAGCTCAGCTTCTCATCGAGTCATGGCTGCCGACTACCGCTCCGGCGGTGCTTTCCTGCCGAATTCGTAGTTCACGTACAGCGGTCCACTGCCGGATTGACGTGCGTCTGCCGGCAAGCCCATCTGCGGGCGTAGGTTCAACAGCTCTCTGACCTTGTCGGCCGGCAGGCGTTCCACGTTGCCCAACTGCCGGGCCAGGATCAGGACGCGGCAGTAGGCATCCAGCACCTCGGTGTTCCAGAAGGCCAGTTCCAGCGACGGCCCCCAGGTCACCGCTCCGTGGTTGCTGAGCAGAACCGTGTTTGAAGTGCCAACGAAGGGGCGAATGGTGGCAGCAAAGTCCGATCCGCCCGGCGTCTCGTAGTCCGCCCGAGGCACCACGCCCAGGAAAACCTCGACCTCCGGCAGGATGCCTGACGGAATGTCCTCGCGTGCCACCGCGAACGCCGTAGCGTGTGGAGGGTGGGCATGTACCACTGCCGTGGCCGCTGCATCGCCCCGGTAGATCTCCAGGTGCAGGCCGATCTCGCTGGTCCGCCGCCTGGACCCCGAGAGCTGCTCTCCCGACAGGTCCACAACGCACAGGTCTTCAGGCTCCACGAAGCCCTTGCAGGTCAGCGTCGGCGTGCACAGCACCTCGTTGTCCGACAGGCGCACCGAGATGTTACCCTCACTGCCGGCCACAAAGCCCTTGGCGTACAGCCGCCGGCCGATGTCGCAGACTTGTTTACGCGTCGACATCTCTTCGGTCATAGTTCACCTGGCGCTGGAGACGCGCGGTCGCGCCGGCCCGCCTGCCCGTCGCCGGGGCTGATCATACCAGCTCCCGACCTTCGGGTCACCGGTGGCGGTGTACTGACAGCGTATTACCGTGTCACTGAACCCCCACCGGCAGGTCCTAGTTGCCCAGCGGGCTTCCGAACGAGATTCGAATTCGCTACAATGGAGAAGACTGTTCAACGAAAGTGCGCCGGCACGCCGGGCGTGTGCCCGCGGACTGCGGTGCACCCAAGGAGGTGGAAGGTGGCCCACTCACTCCACATGCGCATAGGCGTCGTGACTCTTCCGATCGTGCTGGCGTTTTGCCCGCTGACTGCGGCTGACGAAGCCGATGAGTTTCGCTCGATTCCCGGCGCATGGGAGCCGATGGGCGATTCGGTGGAGCCCGATGGCATTGTGGCTGTATTTGGGGACGAGAGGGCTCACAGACCCGCCCTGGCGATTCAGCCGCTCACGGGCCGCCCGGCGGCGGCAGTACACAGGCACGGCACATTGTGGCTGGTGGGCATCGACTATTACGGCAACCTGGTGCGAATCGCGCCCGGCAACACTGACCGCCAGCACTTGGTCCAGGTAGAGGAATCGGGGTGGGATTACTCGGCGTTAGCGTTTGACTCGAACCATGAAGAGTTCTATGCAAGCGGACAATACGGGATTTACGAGCACGTAGTACGCATTGACGTTAGCACAGGCGAGGCGGAGGTTGTCTTTAACACCGGCCCGTATCTTCTAAAGGGCCTCGCGTTCGACGCCGGCGACAACGGACTATGGGGGGCTCGGTCAGGCAGCTCCACTATCTCGCTATACAAGCTGCTACCTGCGACTGGTCAGGACCTGTTCATAGCGTCTGCCGCTCTGCCGTTGGAAGAACTGGATGATCTGTCGTCTCTTGCGTTTGACAATGTAAATCGAAAGCTCTACGGCGTTCTTGAGGGAGATACTTACGGTGCGCAGTTAGCAAGCATCGATCCTCTCTCTGCTGAGATTACTCTGATTGGCGGTCCTTGGGCATTGGAGTACTCGTGCCACGGACTGGCCTTTGACGAGACCACTGGACTGCTGTACGGCACAGGGATCGGCGGACAGCAACTCCTGGTGATCGACCCGGGGACTGGTAGTCTCTACCCTGTTGGCACTACGTTCGCAACCGGATTGCGGGGTCTCACGATGGTCAATCGGCACCAGGATTGCCTCTTCCTGTCTGAGTATGACGGCTCGTCGTGGCAGGCGGCTCTTATCGACAACGAACAAGATGGTGGCTTTATTGAGGGATGCATGACGCAGGCAGTCCTCGCGGGCACCTCGGAGCCCAGTCCCGGCAGCATCCACGGAACGTCGCTGGTCTATGACGTGAGCGGCGATGAGCAGATGCCACTCGTGGCTTGGTCGCAGCAAGTAGACGGCCTGTATAGTGAGATCCTGGTTGCCAGGCAGGTCGGCGGGGAGTTCGTGGCCCTTGGCAGCGACGCGTTTGGCACTCCGTCGAACCGCCTGCCCGGCATCAGCCGGACCATGCGCGAATCGACGGACCCAGTGATTGTTCTGGACGCGACTGGCAACCCCGTAGTCGCTTGGCTGGAAGCCACATCCGCTGAACAGTACGAGGTGTACGTTCGCCGTTACGACCCGGCAGAAGATCAATGGCTCGAGATGGGTGACTTCTCGGCCTCCGCCAGTGGAGTGAGCGCCAGTGGCGGCACTGCCCACAGCTTCGATATGGCGACGTATCTGGGGCAGGTCGTGCTAACACACGTCCACGATGGCTACATAGTCATGAAATACTGGCATGAGGGGCTGGAGATGTGGACGGAATTCTCGCCTGAGTCCGCCGATCCAGGCGCCGGCAGCGTATCCGGCGAGGGCGGCGGAGCAGACCGGCAACCTGCGTTAGGCGTGTATCCCCAGACGGACCACCTCTTTATCACCTGGGTGCGGGGCGATGGGACAGTCCTGGGGCGTCGATGGGATGGCTCCGCCTGGGACGGGATTGAGACGATCCATACTGCCCCCCGCGTGGAGCGACCGACTGCAACAGTCACCAAACTCGGAGAGACAGTGGCTGCTTGGCAGGAGGAAGAAACGACTCCGTGGACTCAGGTGCTAGCAAAATATCGTGATGGGGTCTTGTGGAGCGATATCGGACCCGGCTCCAGCAGCAGCGGTGGGATCAGTGCCAGCACCGTGCCGTCACTGGCCCCGCAACTCGCAGTCGTGCCGGAGGGCAATCCGGTGATCGCCTGGGAGGAGGATGGCAGAGCTTTCGTTCGGAAGTTCAGTCCGTCGATCGACCCGGACTGCAATCGCAACGGCCGGGCCGATTGGTTGGACGTCTGGCTCGGCGAAAGTCCAGACTGCAATGGCAACGAAGTGCCCGACGAGTGCGAGTTCTGCGACGGGGACGATGACGGCGATGTGGATGGCCTGGACACAGAGATGATGCACTTCTGCTTGAGCGGGCCCTCCGCTACTCCGCCTCTTGGCTGCGAGGTAATCGACGCCACCTGCGATGAGGTGATTGACCTGCGTGACTTGGCGATGCTGCAAAGAGCCTTCACGGGCGGACTATAGCAGGCGCAAGAGTCGCTGGACCGGCGCCCATTCAAGCTGCTCGACCTTGTACTATCTATCCGCATGGTGACGTCAAAACGGCAGACGGACCTTGAGCGGCGCGTCTCGGAACACGAGTAGCCGTTCCGGCGGAATCCCCTGGAACGCCCGCGCAAAGCGCTCGCCGGCCGGGTCTTCACTCGTCACGTTTCGGATCAGAATACGGATCACCTGCTGAGGGAACTTGCGGGCGATTGTGCCGTAAATCTCGGGGTCCTTCTCCCCGGAGTCGCCCACCAATATGAACTGCCGACCCGGAAAGGTGGTCACGATCGACTCGATGGTGTCCAGTTTCTGCTGTTCAGGCGATGCGATCAGATCGAGCGCCGTGTGATCCTTGATTCGGAAATGCTTCAGGTGAAAGCTGCCAGCCGGGAAGCGCTCGGCTTTCATCCAGGCTGACAGCGGCTGGTAGAGCTGCCAGGGGCTGGCAGACACGTAATGGAACCGCACTCCCTTGGCGGCCCACGCGCCGTACAAAGCGGCCATGCCCGGCACTGCCTCGAAGTCTCTAAGAAAAGTGTTGGCCAGCAGCGCCTGGCGATCAGCTACGTTGGTGACTTTGATGGTGTCGTCGATGTCGGAGATAACCGACAGACCTGCTTTGCCAATGAGCTGAACGGCACCAGCGATGTGCCGTGGGTCGTCGCTGGGGAGCACCACCTCGCAGGGCAGCCAGCCTGCCTGCCGGCCGCCCAGCGACTGGCCGACATTGCCGGCCGGTATGTGCACCGTACCACCGAAATGCCCATTGGGTCCGGTTGGCCGACAGGTGTGCACGTCGCCGGCCAAACGAATGGAGACCCTCTCTCCGCGCTCGTTATCCACCAGAAACGCACGGGCGCGTTCCTCAAAGATGCCTGACATCGCCGTGCTGTCGGCCAACCCCAGATAGCGGCGGAAGGCCCTCAGGCTGGCCCCTCTGACCATCGAGTCTTCTTCCGGCTCGAAGACCCAACCGTGGATGTTGACGATCCAGGTAGAGCTGGAGGGATCGAAGTGCCCGTACGTCGGAAACAGCACGACCTTCTCGTCGTCGTCGAGCGGAGTTACCGGCGTCTGATGCAGAGGCGTTACGGCAATTGCCAGGCCAGCCATTGCCACCACGCAGGCATAGGTCACCGCCACGCCCCAGAGGCGGCGGTAAACCGAGCGGCGAGGACCTGAATCCGTAGACATGGTCGCCATCGCCATGCACCTCATACCGCTTGGCAAGAATCTGCCGGCGGCGCCGGATCGGTGCCCTTAGTGGCTGGCAGCCTCCTCCGCCTCTTCCTCCACCGGAGCGAACCCGTGCCGCAGAGCGTTCTCAGTGATGTTCCGCGCGTGGCAGAACTGGAGCAGGTAGTCCGGTCCGCCGGCCTTTCCGTTACCCGTTCCACTGAGCCGAAAACCGCCGAAGGGCTGGATGTCGGCACGTGAGCCAGTGATCTTGCGGTTGATGTACAGGTTGCCAACCTGGAACTCGCGGCGGGCGGCCTCCAGGTTGACCGGACTGCGTGAGTAGACGCCGCCGGTCAGGGCATAGGGTGTATCGTTGGCGATCTTCAGGGCGTGGTCAAAGTCCTTGGCCTTGATGACCGTCAGAACGGGCCCGAAGATCTCGTCCTGGGCAACGCGGGCGTGTGGATCGACATCCGCGATGATAGTCGGCCCGACGTAGAACGCGCCTTCGCCTGCTTCCGACACGTCGCCCTCGAAGAGCACCCGGCCCTCCTTACGGCCCACCTCGATGTATTCCCGCACCGACTTCATCGAAGTCTCGTCTATCACCGGTCCAACTTCCGTGCCCGCCTCCTCCGGCAATCCCACGACCAGTGTCCCGGTCGACTCCACCAGCTTCGAGCAGAAACTCTCGTATGCGCCCTCCAGCACGATCACCCGAGAGCAGGCACTGCACCGTTGACCCGCGTAGGCAAACGCCGATGCCTGCACTCCCAGCACCGCGCCGTCAAGCTCAGCGTCGCTGTCGACGATGGTGGCGTTCTTTCCGCCCAGGTCGGCAATGACGCGTTTGATGTGCCGCTGCCCCGGACGGACCACGGCCGCCGCTTCGACCAAGCGCTGACCTATCTCGCGCGACCCGGTGAAGGCGACGATATGGACGTCGGGATGCTCCACCAGGTGTGGTCCCAGGACATTGCCTGGGCCAGGAAGATAGTTGACCACCCCACGCGGCATCTCCGCCGTCTCCAGTATCTCCATGAGCCGGGCAGCCACTACCGGCGTGGCTGACGACGGCTTCATGACCACCGTGTTACCCGTGGCCAATGCCGCGCCGGTCATGCCCGCCAGAATCGCAATGGGGAAGTTGAACGGTGCCAGCACCACGCACACGCCGCAGGGCTCGTAGCGCAGCACGTTGTCTTCGCCGGGCAGGTCGCGACGCCTGGGGCGCGACTCCATCAGTGCCACACGCT
>JANQGB010000887.1 GCA_028277545.1 Phycisphaerae bacterium
GACGGCCTGTTCGGCCTGGCCGTCCCGCTCGATTTCTTGAACGGTCATCCGCCTGGTCCACATGTTGATCACCGAAGCGTGCAAGAGTCGGGCCAGCGACATCCACATCGAGCCGATGGCGAACCGGATTCGGGTCCGTTACCGCATCGACGGCGTCTGCCGGGAGCGCGACAACCTGCCCAAGCGCATGCAGGGGTCTGTGGTCAACCGCGTGAAGATCATGGCCGGGATCGACCTGGCTGAGAAGCGCCTGCCCACCGACGGCCGGATTCGCATGGTCGTCAGCGGCGAGGACATCGATTTTCGAGTCAGTTGCCTGCCCGGCTACCACGGCGAGAGCGTCGTGCTGCGAATCCTTCGTACCGAAAGCGCGAAACTCGGCATCGGATTACTCGGGTTTGAGGAAGAGGACCAGGAGCGCTTCAACCGCCTCATCAAGCGCCCCAACGGCGTGTTCCTGGTCACCGGCCCGACCGGTTCGGGCAAGACCACCACCCTCTACGCGGCGCTGAACGAACTGAACCGACCGGACCGCAAGATCATCACCGCCGAGGATCCCGTAGAGTACAACTTCACTGGAATGAACCAGGTTCAGGTGAACGACCA
Organism: Phycisphaerae bacterium; assembly: GCA_028277545.1. Classification (GTDB taxonomy): domain Bacteria; phylum Planctomycetota; class Phycisphaerae; order UBA1845; family UBA1845; genus JANQGB01. The sequence continues at coordinate 607 of JANQGB010000887.1, forward strand.
GATTGACCTGACCTTCCAGCGAATTCTGCGAGCGATGCTGCGGCAGGCGCCAAACATCATTCTGGTAGGCGAAATTCGAGACTTAGAGGTGGCAGAGGTGGCTGTTCAGGCCGCTTTAACGGGACATCTGGTTTTCAGTACACTTCATACGAACGATGCGCCTAGTGCGATCACCCGACTTATCGACATGGGGGTCAAGCCCTTCCTGGTAGCCAGTTCGATCCAGGCGATCCTGGGTCAGAGGTTGGTCCGAGTGATCTGCGAGGACTGCAAGGAGCCCGACCCGTCGCCGGATCCGAGGGTGTTGCGGACGTTGGGGTTCACCGACGAGGAGTTGAGCACCGCAACGATCTACCGAGGCAAGGGTTGTGCATCGTGTAGCGGGACGGGATATCGTGGCCGGCTCGGGATCTTTGAGTTGATGGAAATGACCCACACGCTGGCGGATTTGGCCATGCGTCGCGCCCCGGTGGCGGATATCCGCCGAGAGGCAAGGGCATCGGGTATGAGGTCGTTGCTGGAGGACGGTCGGCGCAAGATCCTCCGGGGCGTCACCACGCCCGCCGACCTGGTGCGGATCGCGCAGGTCTCAGAACTGATGGAATGACCCTAATCTTCTTAAAGCTCTTTTAAATGTGTGCTTAGTTAGGTTCCCCTTCCGGTCCGGCTTTGCCGGGCCCGATGCGGGACCGGCGGAAACGCGAATAATACAACGCCGTAGACGAAGGGAAGACGATGGCTACGCTGCACATTGACCGGCTGCTGGAGACCTGTATCAAGCGGGGCGCCAGCGACTTGCATTTGCATGTGGGGCGTCCGCCGACCTTGCGGCTTCATGGTCGGCTCCGGCCTTTGGAGACCAAATCACTCGAGCCGGAAGACACCGTGGCCCTGATGAAGGCGATTACGCCCGAACGGGCCCAGCAGGAGTTGCAGGAGGAGGGCGGCACGGACTTCGGCTTCGCCTTCGGCGACGCCGGGCGGTTTCGCGTCAGCGTGTTCCACCAGCGGGGCAACATCTCCCTGGTGTTGCGTCTGATCCCCTCGAAGCTGTTCAGCTTCGAGGAGATCGGGCTGCCGCCGATCGTCCGGAGCCTCTGTCGCCGCCCCCGAGGAATCTTCCTGTGCACCGGTCCGACCGGCTCGGGCAAGACGACCACGCTGGCGACGATGATCGATTACGTCAACGTCAACCTCGACCGGCACGTGATCACCATCGAAGACCCGATCGAGTACTACCACAGCCATAAGAAGTCGATGCTCAGCCAGCGCGAGGTCGGCGTGGACGTGCCCAGTTTTGCCGAGGCCCTTCGCCGGTCGTTGCGGATGGACCCGGACGTGATCCTGGTGGGCGAGCTGCGCGACCTGGAGACGATCGAGTCGGCGTTGCGGGCGGCCGAGACGGGGCACCTGGTGTTCGGAACGCTGCACACCACCAGCGCCCAGGGGACGGTGACACGAATCGTCGACCAGTTTCCGGTCAACCAGCAGGAGCAGATTCGGGTGCAGTTGGCCGGGACGCTGATCGCCTGTCTCTGTCAGGCGTTGATTCCGCGAACCGACGTTCGAGGTCGGATCGCCGCCTTTGAGTTCCTGGTGGTCACCAACGCCATCGAGAACCTCATTCGCGAGAACAAGGTGTACCGGATTCCCTCCTCCATTCAGACGGGCAAGAAGTTCGGCATGCAGTTGCTGGACGAGCACCTGTTCCAGTTGTTCGCCGAGGGCAAGATCAGCGCCGAGAGCGCCCGGGACTACGCCCAAAGCCCGGGGACGTTGATGGAGAAGGTCGAGAGTTTCCAGAAGGGTCAGATCGCCATGCCCGGCGAGGCGATCGACCCGTCCAAGCCGCGGGCGGCCGAGTAGGGTCTCCGGGAGTCAACCATGGCGCCTTCCGACGAATACAAGATCGAGCAACTCCGGGGCCGGCCGCTGGGCCGGGTGCTGGTCAAGATGCACAAGATCACCCGCGAGCAGGTCCACGAGGCCTTGGACATCCAGAAGGAAAAGGGCGGCCCGATCGGGCAGATCCTGCTGGACCTGGGACACATCGACCAGGACGACCTGACGCTGGCTTTGGCTTTCCAGACGGGCATGGAATACGTGGACCTGGAGAAGATCGACATTCCCGACGAGGTGATCAAGTTGATCCCCTCGCAGATGGCCAACGCGTACAAGGTGGTTCCGCTGGCTCACGAGGAGTCGACGCGTGAGCTGACCGTGGCGGTCGGCTCGGCCGATAATTTCCGTGCGACCGACGACCTCCAGACGCTGATGGGTTTCCGGGTGACCGCCAAGATCACCAGCGGGGAGCAACTCGAACGGGCCTTGCAGCAGTACTACGACGTGGAGCCCGAGTCGATCGGCGACCTGTTGAACGAGTTGGCCGGGGAGGCCCAGTTCCAGGGGATGGAGAACCGGGGGGAGAGCATCGACGAGGACACGATTCGGCAGATGGCCGAGTCCAGCCCGATCAAGAAGCTGGTGAACATGGTGTTGCTTCAGGCGATTCGCGATCGCGCCAGCGACATCCACTTCGAGCCGTTCGAGGACGAGTTCAAG
>JANQGB010000922.1 GCA_028277545.1 Phycisphaerae bacterium
GTGCCATCGACGCCCTCCGACAAGTCCAGGCCATCGAGCCGCGCAATGAGCAGGTTCGCTGGATGATCGAAATACTGGAAGACAAGGATTCCTACATCAAGCAGCGGAAACACCGCACAGACCGGGATCGCGAGACTCGCGACATGATGCGCGAGGTTTACGAGTCCGCGGTTCCCTACCATGACGAAGCACCGCGATACCCGGACGACTGGCTGGACATCATCAGTTCGCCCGACCGGGCCCCCACCGGGCGCGAAGGACTCAGCGAAGAGGACCGCATCGTTCACAACAAGCTGGATCAGAAGATTCAGCCCGTCTGGGAAGACCAGGCCTTTGAAGAAGTCCTCGACGAACTCACTGCCAACATCAACCTCAACGTGACGGTGATCTGGAACGACCTGGAGGCCTCCGGTATTGACCGTGACACTCCTGTGACGCTCGAGCTCCCCTCCGCGGTCACGGTCAAGAAAGCCCTGGAGGACATCCTGGAGCTGGTCGGCGGCAGCGAAGTCGAACTCGGCTACATCGTCAGCGACGGCGTGATCAAGATCGCCACTCAGGACTTGCTCGACCGGGATGTCTTTGTCGACGTCTACGACATACGCGACCTGTTGATGGTGATTCCCGACTTCAGCGGAGCCCCGCAGGTCGACCTGACCCGGAGCCAGTCCGGCGGCGGTGGCGGCGGCGGTCAGGACGAGAACATCTTCAGTGACGACGATGACGACGATGACGAGGGGGACGACGCGGAGCGTGAAGAGCGGGTCCTCGACCTGCTGGACCTGATTCGCAACACCATCGAACCGGACAGTTGGCGCGAGAACGGCGGGCTGGTGGCCGCCATCGCCGAGATGAACGGGCAGTTGGTGGTGACCCAGACGGCCTCAGCCCATGAGCAGGTGGCCGAACTGCTGGGCAAGCTACGCGAGCAGCAGTCGATTCAGGTGGCCATCGAGTCGCGCTTCATCACCGTGCAGAGCAACTACCTCGAGGAGATCGGACTGGACCTCGACGTGGTGCTTAATGCCGGCAACGCCAACTTCGACTTCCTGCGCACCGCCGGGGACGCCGGCGTTTCGATCGATCCGGCCACCGGCGCCCGGCTGCTCCTGCCGCGGAGCTTCACTCGACAGGGTTTCACTCCGGCGGTCCCCGGCGTGGGTAATCCGCTCAGCGTACAGATTCCCGGCTCGCAGACCGGTGGTGCCGGCGCCAACCAGAATTTCATTCAGCCTTACGGTACCGTGGGTGCCGTTCCCACCGCTTCAGGCGGCTTCCAGGGCACCACGCCGATTCCCATGATGTCCAACATTCTGGACATCACGAATCCCCAGACCCTGTCCAGCGACCTGCCCGGCTCGTTCGCCGGCAGCAACCTTCAGCCGGCCCTGAACGTGTTCGGCAGCTTCCTGGACAACATCCAGGTCGACTTCCTGATCCGGGCCACGCAGGCCGACCAGCGTTCCACGCTGCTGACCGCCCCCCGCCTGGTGCTCTTCAACGGGCAGCGGTCCTGGGTGGCCGTGGTCAATCAGCAGGCCTTCGTCAGCCGGCTTCAGCCGCAGGTGGCTTCCGGTGCCGCCGCCCAGGAACCCGAGGTCAGCCAGTTGACCACCGGTGCCGTGCTGGATGTGCGGGCTACCGTCTCCGCCGACCGCCGCTACGTCACCATGACCCTGCGTCCCGGTGTAGGCCGGCTCCTCGGACTGCAGACCTTCCTGTTCACTACCGGCCCCACGGTCGGTGTTGGTGCCTCCGGTTTCCTGCAGTTGCCCAGCATCAACGTGCAGGAGATCAACACGACCGTGTCGGTGCCCGACGGAGGCACCCTGCTGATCGGTGGACAGAAGCTGGCCGGCGAGATCGAGATCGAGGCCGGCGTGCCGGTGCTGTCGAAGATCCCGATTCTCAAGCGGCTCTACTCGTCCCGTACCATGGTCAAAGACGAGCAGGTACTGATAATCCTCATCAAGCCGCGCATCATTATCCAGAAGGAGCACGAACGGAACTCCTTCCCGACCTTGTCGTCACGAGGATGACGCTGGGGTAGCGCAGATTAACACCCGTTCCGGAGCCCACAGCCGCCTGGCCGGCCGGCTATCGGAGCGAGGGCGATCAGTGGAGATGCGACCGACCACGACGCGGCGGGCACGCCAAGCGTATGTCACCGGCCGGACGCTCCTCGGGCTGTCTGTGGTCCTGGTGTCGTCGGCCGGGGCCGCTCCGCCGCAACAACCCGCCACGCAGCCTGCCGCACGCGTCAGGGAATACGCTCCCGGTGTGCTGATCGATTGGGCCAGCCTGCAGGTCGAACTGGATGCTCGAGTCGTGCTCCGCGAGGGGTTGCTGGAGTTGTTCGCCTGCAGCCCCCGCACGCGCGAGCACGAGAGCATCGTCGTAGTACGCGCCCGCCCGTTGCACATCTACCAGGCCATGGGGCTCATCGGGCTGTCGCCAGGCCAGCCGGTTACCTATGACGAGGCCGCCAACCGCTGGATACCCGCCTCTGGTGATCGGGTTCTGCTCGAGGTTCGCTACCCGACCAAGAACGGGCCACGCACGGTGAACGTCTGGGACTGGATGATGGACGCCAAGAAGCCGGACGCCACTGCGGAATCACTTCGGCGGGACTGGGTGTTCTGCGGGTCCCGCCGGTCGAATGGCGGAGTGCTGGGGGCCGATGTCGAGGGAACCATCGCCTGCGTGGTGGACTTCGACACTGCGCTGATCGGCCTGGCTGAGTTACACAGTGCCGACAACACATCGCTGTGGCTGGCCGCCCGGACGGAGAACATTCCGCCGGAGGGCTCCGAGTGTACGCTGTTGATTCGTTCAGCCGCCGTCGTCGTCGAGTGTGCCTCCCCAGGACGATTCCGTCTGCACGGCCGCTGGCTGACCCCGCAGCAACTGCGCACCGTGCTTGGCGAGAGGCTGACCAAGGAGCCCGCCATGCAGGTGATCGTGCGCCTGCTGCCCGGTGCGACGGCGGACGTCGCGTCTGCGGCGCTCAAGACGATTCGCGCCGCAGGTGTCGAGAATGTGCACCTGGAGGAGGATCCTCCGCCCGCCCCGTCCAGCCCAGCGCGGGCCGGAGGTGAGCCTTCCGGCAGCAGTACGCCTGACGACTGACCGTCTCGCGACACGAACTCCCGGAATCTACCTGTCACCTGCCGCGGACAAGTTATTGCCTCGCGTAGGAGGCTGCGTCATAATGCCCGCCATGACCGGCGCGGTTGCTCAGAGGAAGCGAGAAGGCACTATCCACACCAGCAATGGCAATCAGGACGTGATCGAAACTGGTCAGGCAGTGCTCCGGCAGGAAGCCCGGGCCATTGCGGCCGCCTGTGAGCGCCTGGATGAGTCGTTCACCCGGGCGGTCGAACTGGTCTTGAATTGCCGCGGTCGGGTGGCGGTCACGGGCATGGGTAAGGCTGGCCTGATTGGCGGTAAGATCCAGGCGACCATGTCCAGCACGGCGACGCCGGCCTACTTCCTTCACCCGGTGGAGGCCCTGCACGGCGATCTGGGCATGATCCACCCTGACGACGTGGTCGTCGCCCTAACCCGCAGCGGGGAGACGCAGGAGTTGATCCAGCTCCTGCCTGCGCTGAAGCGGATCGGCTGTAGCCTGCTGCTCATCACCGGCCAGCCGCAGTCTCATTGTGCGCGGCTGTCGGACGTGGTGCTGGACATCGGTGATACGCCGGAAGCCTGCCCGCTGGGGCTGGCGCCGAGTTCGTCCACGGCGGCCATGCTGGCCGTTGGCGACGCGCTGGCCCTGACGGTAATGCAGATCAAAGACGTCAAGCCGGATCAGTATGCCACCTATCACCCCGGCGGGGCGCTGGGCAGATCGCTGATGAAGGTGGCGGAAATCATGCGAGTCGGGACCGACTGCCCCACAGTCCCCATCAGCGGTTCGTTACAGGATTACTACACCGCGATCGAGGCGGCCCCCCGCCGAGCCGGGGCTGCTGCGGTCGTGGACGGGGACGGCCTGCTCAAGGGCATCTTCACGCACGGCGACCTCTTTCGGCTGCGGGGCGCCGCCGGCGAGCCGGACAAGACGCCGGTGACCGACATCATGACCTCCCCGTGCAAGTCGGCCAGGGACACGGACCGAGTGGCGGACGCGCTCACCGTGATGCGCAGACACCTGATTGATGAACTGCCTGTGGTCGACGAAGGCGGCCGTGTGGTCGGTATGATCGATATTCAGGATCTGATTGCCTGCGGCTTCAGCGCCTTCGACGATCAATAAGCAAGTCCCAGCAAAAGGACACGACGCGTGCGACTCTCAATTGTGATCCCGGTGTACAACGAAGCTGCCACCCTCGAAGCCCTGGTGGAGCGTGTACTGGCGGTCGAGCTTCCGCTCGAGCGCGAGATCGTCATGGTTGATGACGGCAGCACCGACGGAACGCGCGAGGTCTATCCGAAGCTCGAACAGCGTTGGCCCGACGCGGACTTCAAGATCAAGCTGGCCGAAGAGAATCAGGGCAAGGGCAGCGCCATCAGGCAGGGTTTCAAGATCGCCACCGGCGACATCATTCTCATTCAGGACGCCGACCTGGAGTACGATCCGGCCGACTACCACCGCCTGCTGGAACCCATCCTGGACGGGAGAGCCGACGTTGTCTACGGCTCGCGCTTCATGGGCGGTCAGGCCCACCGGGTGTTGTACTTCTGGCACATGATAGGCAACCGGTTCCTTACCCTGCTGTCGAACATGATGACCAACCTGAACCTCACCGACATGGAAACCTGTTACAAGGTGTTCAGGGCCGAAGTCATCAAGCCGCTCCACCTGCGGAGCAACGATTTCGCCATCGAGCCGGAGATGACCGCCAAGGTCGCCAAGGGAAAGTGGCGCATCTACGAGGTAGGCATCAGTTACGCCGGTCGGACCTATGAAGAGGGCAAGAAGATCGGTTGGCGCGATGGCTTCAAGGCCATAGGCGCCATCATTCGCTTCCGTTTGGAGAGCTGAGCCCGGCAGACTTCGTTTCGTCGCGGTCCCTCTGCCGGTTGCAGGTCACGTCACCAGTGCCGCCGCTTAACAGGGCGTTGTAATCCTCACCTGCCCCCGTTACGCTGTATTACCGTGTGCGTGATCGCGGAGGGATGGACATGCCGACGGTCAGGGGGCGCCTGTCGATGTCAGCGTGCCGACTGCTTGCACTCGCCATTATTTGTACTGTGGGCGTGCAATCAGTGCAGGCGGGCTCCCCGCCGCGCCGGGTCTACAAGTATCGCGACGCCGAGAAGGCCCGGCGCCTGGCCCGGGATGAGTGCAGGCCTCTGGTGATCCACTTCGTCCCTGACTCAAAACTCGGCGCCGATCAGCTAAAGGCGTTTTATGCCCAGAGCACAGGCGTGCCCGCGGAACTGCTCGAACAGGTCGTTATCGTCGTTGTACCGACCGAGAGATTCCGCCGGTTCGCCCGCCAGTTGGGGGTAACTGAGGCCGGCGGCTACCGGACGATCTCCGCCTTCGATCTAAGTACGGTCGACCAGGAATCCCAGCCGACCTACCGGTCGGGGTTTGTCTGAGGCCGGCCCCGCACGTGGAACCTGCGACCGGAGGTCGCCACCGCATACCTGACCGAGGTTATAGAGAGTTTCGAAACCTACGCCCGGGACTCGTACCTCCCGGCGCTGGAGACGGACAATCCCGACCACGACATTCTGCTGGCCGCTGTAAGGTTCGTACTCACCCGCCGCCTCGACACGCACGAGCCGCGGTTGCGCGAAGTCTTCACCACGCGCCACCGCAGCAAGACCGGACGGGATATCGACGCTGCCTGCGTGGACGCTCTGATCACGCTCAGCGACGACCCGCTGGACACCGCCCGCTTCCTCGCCTTGGTCGGCACGATGGACCGACCGGTCCCCGCCTCGCGGCTCTGCGAGGGCGGACTCAAGCGCATGGGATCGGCCGGTTATGACGCCCTGCTGGTCGAACTGGGCAGGCCGCACGCCCCAGCCAGGATTCGCAAGCTCGCTCGCCTGCTTACACGTCTCTCGCGCGTGCCGCCTCCGGAGCCGCTGTCGTCATGGGCCAGCGGAGAGCCAGGTGCGAGGCAAGCGGTT
>JANQGB010000717.1 GCA_028277545.1 Phycisphaerae bacterium
ATCTTCGACGACCTGAGCGCCATCCCCGCCAACCCCCACCTGCGGCATCTGAGTCCCTTGTCGGAGGCCCTGTCGGCTCCAGAACAGACGCCACTGGCCGGCCGTCCCGTCGTCAGCCTCTCGCTGGCCATCAACTATGCTCTCGGCGAGTTGGACGTCCGCGGGTACCGGGCCGTCAATCTCATCATCCACCTGCTCAACGCCGTGCTGCTGTTCGCCATAGCCCGACGCACCCTGGGCTCTGCCGCCTTCGGCAGAGGGAGCGAACGAACCGCAGGGTGGATCGCATTGGCCATCACGGCGCTTTGGGCACTGCACCCGCTGTGCACCGAGAGCGTGATCTACGTCATACAGCGCACCGAGCTGCTGATGGCGCTCTTCCTGCTGTGCACGTTGTACTGCACGATTCGGGCGAGCGCCTCCAACAGGCCGCAGCCGTGGCAGGTGGCCGCGGTCGCGGCCTGCGCGGTGGGGATGGCCTGCAAAGAGGTGATGGTAGCCGCGCCGCTGGTGGTCCTGCTGCACGACCGCGCTTTTCTGGCCGGTACGTTCCGGGCAGCACTAGGGCGGCGGCGGTTCCTGTACACCGGGTTGGCGGCTACGTGGGGCATACTCGCTGCCCTGCTGGCAACCGGACCACGGAGCGCGTCCATCGGCTTCCACCATGGAATCGGCCCTCTCGACTACCTGGGCACCCAGGCGGGGGTCCTGCTGCGATACCTGCTTCTTTGCATCTACCCCCACCCGCTGGTTATCTCTTACGACGACTGGCCAATCGCGACGTCCTTCGGCGACGCTCTCCTGCCGGGACTGGTGATCGCGGCTCTGCTGGCCGGGACCGGTTGGGCCCTGTTCCGCCGGCCGGTGTCGGGGTTCGTTGGAGCATGGTTCTTCCTTATCCTTGCGCCGACGTCCAGCTTCGTACCCATCGTGACCGAAGTGGCGGCCGAACGGCGCATGTATCTGCCGCTGTTGGCTCCGATCGCGATCCTGGTCGTCGCGGGGTATGCACTGCTGAAATCCGGCTGTCGCCGTCTCTCGTGCCGGCCATCTCGAGAGGTATGGCTGGCGGCCGCCGCGGCCGCAACCGTCGCCGGCTCGGCTGCCGTGCTGACCCGGCAGCGCGCCCTGGACTACCGAACCGCGGTCGCCATCTGGCAGGACACCGTCGATAAGCGCCCCCGCAATGCCCTGGCTCACGTCAACTTGGGCAACGCCCTGTTCGCCACGGGCGACCAGGATGCCGCGATTGGTCACTACGAGACCGCCCTGGAGTCTAAGCCCGCAGACGCCAAGGCTCACTACAATCTGGCCAACGCCCTGGCCGCTCAAAACAGAACGCCTGACGCGCTGCCGCATTACGCGGAGGCGATCAAGGCCGACCCGGACTACGCGGACGCACACTACAATCTGGGCATCGCCCTCACCAGGCTGGGCCGGGCGGATGCGGCCGCTGAACACCTGCGTCAAGCGGTACGGATCAATCCCGCGCACGTCGGAGCGTACAACAACCTTGGACTGGTACTCGCCCGGCAAGGCAAAAGCGAGGAGGCCATACAGTCGTTCCGCCACGCATTGCGCGTCGACCCCGACTCCCTGGTCACGCGCCGCAACCTGGGCGATGCCCTGCTCGACCTGGGAGAATTCGATCTGGCCGCGGCGGAATACCGGGCAGTGCTGGCCAGAGACCCGGACCGGGTGGACGCTCGCTGCAATCTCGGCATAACCTTGGCCATGCAGAACAAGCGGGCGGAGGCGATTCACCAGCTCCGCGAGGCACTGCGGCGCCAGCCGAATCACCCCGGCGCTCGGCGCGTGCTGAACGACCTGGTCGCTGGTGAGTCGGGGGCAGGCCCCAACTGACGGACTGTCGCGGCTCGTGGAGTGCTGAGGGCTACTGCAGGTAGCCCGGCGAGCGCAGCCGCCGCTCCTCCTCCGGCGAAAGCCGGGCCTTGGGTCCCTGCAGCCACTTCGACGATAAGGCCTTCATCGCTTCCCGCCAGCCGTCAAGGCGCTCGCGCAGGCGGACCGCGGTCTCATGGTGAGCCGAACCTAATGGGTTCTTCTCCCCGGGATCGGCGATGACGTCGTAGAGTTGCCAGAAGTTGGTCTCGAGGACGTGCAGCAGCTTGTGGCTGCCCAGGCGTATTGCCACCCACTCGTCGCTATCGTGCCTCTTCTCTCCGGTCTGGCGGTCCGTGACGGTCCAGGTGGTGGTGAGCTCAAAGAACACGGGGCGGTCGTCGCCCGCACCCTCGCCCAGCAGCGACCAGCCGCCGTGCAGCGACTCTCCCTGGCTGCCCGCCAGATCGAGGATCGTGGGATAGAGATCAACGAGATTGACGACGCGCCGGTCTGTCGAGCCTTCTTTCTGCCCGGGCCGTTTGACGATCAGGGGCACGTGCAGGGACTCGACGTACAGGTCGTGCTTGTGTCCCAGGTAGCTGTGTTCGAAGAACTGCTCGCCGTGATCCGCGGTCAGGATGATCGCGGTATTGTCCCACAGGTTAAGTTCGCGAAGCAGCGCCCAGAGCTGGCCCAGGTAGTCATCCGTACAGCGGATCTCGCCATCGTACTGGGCCACCAGGTAGGCCAGTTGGGCCGCTGAGATGTCCCGGCCTAACGCCACCAGGGGGCCGAACTGGACCGACTCGATGGGTTGGGCGGCCGGCGTCACGAACATGGTGTCGTAGGGCGGCGGAGGTATGAAATCGAAGTGGACGTCCCAGTAGTAGGCGAAGAGAAAGAAGGGGCGGTCGGGGTCCCGCTCCTGGCGCAGGAAGCGCTCCATGGCCTCAGCCATCTGCGGGTTGGTGACGTCCCGGTGGGCTTGCTCGTTGGTCAGGGCCGCCACGCTCTCGTCGTAGTACTCGAAGCCCTGGTTGAGATTGAACGTGCTGCGCAGGTAAGGCCCGCCGATCACGCCGGCGCAATGATACCCCTCACCCACCAGCCTCTCGGCTATGGTTGAGTAGGCGTCGCTGAGCCGATCCTGCGGAAGTATCACGCGGTGGGCCGACGGGTACAGTCCGGTGAACATGCTGGCGTGCGAAGTCAGCGTCCAGCTGGTGGTGGAGTAGGCCTGCTCGTAGACGGTGCTCTCACTGGCCAGGGCGTCGATGCTCGGCGTGGTATCGCGCTGGTAGCCGTAGCAGCCTACGTGGTCGGCCCGAAGCGACTCGATGGTGAGGAGAATGATGTTCGGCCGATCGGCCGACGCCGTCGGATCCGGAGCGTTCTCCGGCTCACATCCAGAGGCGACAGCCAACAACACCAGCGGCAAGCCGGTACGAATCCGCCAGGATAGGATTGGCTTGAACATCAGCATCCCGCACAAGCGCAGCACGCGCAGCGGCCGGCGAGCGACCGGCAGGCCATTCTGTACGCACATTCGTCGGCCCGCAATGGTGCTCCGATTGGCGCAGGCGATGCGAGGCTTGGCGGTGAGAAGCCGCCACCAACGACGCGAGGCCGCCCGGAAGGGACGGCCTCGCGAAGTACAATGCTCTGTTGGTGGCGTTACTACGTCCTAGCGACGGCGACGCAGAACAGCCAGACCACCCAGGGCCAACAGCGTCAGGCTCGCCGGCTCCGGAGTCATGGTGAAGTTGTCGATCACACCGAAGCTCAACTCGGGGTTGTCAGAGACTGAGCTGAAAAGGTCGGCGTACATGACCTGAACCGCACCTGTCGTCGCAACGGGGTTGCCGATATTCGTGTCCAGCGTGCCGATGCTCAGACCGTCCACGCTGAAGTTAGCCGTGCCAGCCCCACCGTTGACGGTGATCAGCATGTGATGCCAGGCAAAACCACCGCTGCCGGCGGCAATCATGCCCGTCTGCTGCGGATAGTTGTCCTGCTGGAACTGCGGCGGTGCCAGCGACGGGAAGAACGCACTCAGGTCGGTGCCCGAGTTGTTGTTCGTATCGACGTCGTACTGGCCACTGGCCACGAACTGCTCGCTGGTGTCCTTGTACATACGATAGTCGCGTGACGAGCCGCCCTCGCCGTCGATGAGAATCAGCGCACCATTGCGCTCGGCGCTCACGCCATCGTAACCCACGCCACCGCCAATGAACTCGGTTGAGCCGGTGCCGCCCAGCGGCAGCGGACCGTTGACGTTGACCCAGAAATCAAACTCGACCGTGTACTGGCCCTGGGCAGTGATGCCGATCGGCGTAGCCACGATCTTCTGTGCACTACCGGAACTCATATTGGCTTCCAGCTTCAGCCCGGTAGTGCTCCCGCCGGGTGAGGGCGGAATCCCCATGGTGGTGAAGTCCCAGCCGAACGTGGCTGCGGTGTCGTCCGTGCCGTTAACGGCCCAGGCCGCACCATCATCCATGCTCGACGAGAACAACTGCCCATACGCCGGAGCGGCGACAATTGCGGCAACGACCGCAAATGCCACCCCGATACCCTTCGCCTTCATGTGCCTCACTCCTTTCCAATCTTCCTGCGCGCTTCGCTGCCCGACAACGAGCGAATGCCACGCGCAAGCCACCCTTATAGCCAGAATTGGCAACTTCTCCTCACGACACAGTGGTACCGGCGACCGTTGACAGTGATGGCGTCACAACAAAGACGTGCGCAAAACAGCGGTCGCAACTCTCCCTACCTAACTTACCAGCGTAACGGCAGACGTGTTCATTTTCAAGCGCAAAAGGCCCGGTCGCGCACAAGCTGGCGCGTATCAAAGACATTATAGCGTTATTATTTCGATTGTTACTCTATCTACTGCGCAGCACCTCTTACCGGACGAGCCGAGCGAACGGCTGGCCATTGGTGCGGTTCGGCTGTAGGGTGACTCGTCATCATGGGAGATTCAACACACATGAGACGCTACCGATCACGCGCCGCGATTGCGATCAGCCTGCTGGCCACGATGGCGGGAGGCTGTTCCTGGTGGCCTGTCGGCCATGACCACGAGCTGGCCTCGCGCCTGGACCCGATCCTGCACCGGCTGTCCAGCAGTGGCGCTACGGTTTCGGCACGGGTGATGGAGTTGCCCAGCGGGCGCGAGCTCTACGCAGTCGACGTGGACGCGCCCCGCATGCCGGCCAGCAACATGAAGCTGGTCACCAGCGCCGCCGCACTTGACCTGTTCGGCCCGGATCACGCCTTCGAGACCTACCTGGCCTTCGACGGCCAGAACCTGTGGCTGATCGGCACTGGTGACCCTGCCGTGGGGGATCCGCGCATCGCCAAGAGCCATAACCTCTCGCCCATCACTGTTTTGCAGGACTGGGCCCAGGAACTTCGCGAGCGGGGCATCACGCGCATTCCCGGGCACCTCTACTACTACGACGGGGCCCTGGAGTCGCGCCAGATTCATCCGACCTGGGACGAGGACGACCTGGTCCACTGGTACGCGGCGCCGGTCTCGGGACTGTGCTTCAACGACAACTGCGTGGACATAACCATCTCGCCTGCCGAGGACGGCAAACCCGCCGAAGTGGAAGTGATGCCTCCCGTGCAGAACATCGTGGTGATCAACCAGTGTGTCTCCGGCGAAAATACGCCGCCCAGCATTGCCCGCGTGCCGTATGCCGACACGTACATTATCGGCGGGGGATGTCAGAAGCGCAGGGCGCTCAAGAGCAAGCCCGTGGGCGATCCCGGAGCGTTCTTCGCCGACGCCCTGCGGACCCAGTTGGCTGTTGCAGGTGTCAGCATCGACGGCGAGATCCGGTCGGCGCCGACGCCGCTGGATGGAGTGATACCGCCGCCGGCCGACAAGCTGGTGGGGGTGCACGAGTCGCAGATGGCCGACGTGCTGTGGCGCGGCAACAAGAGCAGCCAGAATCTCTTCGCCGAGTGTCTCTGCAAGCTGACCGGCCAGGCCTACGACGCGCTGGAGGGGCGGATCGCCCCGGGCTCGTGGGCCTCCGGCGAACGGGCCGCCCGGGCCTTCCTGCGGCGACATCGCATCGACGACCGAGAGTTCGCCATGGCCGACGGCTCGGGCCTGAGTCGAGACAACCGGGTGACCACCCGGCTTATTACCGACCTGCTGGCAACGATGTTCGACCATCCTTCCGGCGAGGCATTTCGCGACAGCCTGGCTGTGCCCGGCCAGACCGGCACTCTGCGCGGCCGAATGAAGGGTATTACCGGCCGTGTGGTCGCCAAGACCGGTTACATTCGCGGCG
>JANQGB010001023.1 GCA_028277545.1 Phycisphaerae bacterium
CAAAGCCGCGTGGCCTGATCGTCTCCCTGCCCGCTGCGTCCATGTCGGGAGAGGCCGACTTCCGCGGCGACGGCGTGTACCCAGCCTCCTTTACCGGCCCGGCGGGAAGGCTTTCCTGCCACCTGCGCCTCCTCGACGGCGGCGACAAGCTGGTTCTGTATTTGGCCGACAAGCCGTACCACCAAGTGATTTACACTAGGAAATAGTGCCCCGGGACCCGGCCCCCGATGGGTACAATCCCCGACCATGCCTGAGACGGTAACCAAACGCCTGAAATTCATCGGTTGCGAGATCATCTATCGCGAAGCCTGCCTGCTGGCTGCGCGGAGCCCGCATGCCGTGGACCTGGAATTCCTCGCCAAGGGCCTGCACGATTTGCCCACCGAGGAGATGCTCGGACGGATCCAGCAGTCTTTGGACGCCGTCGGCGGCGACTACGACGCCGTCATTCTGGGCTACGCCCGCTGCAACGACGGCACGGTCGGCTTGAAGGCATCGACCGCGACGGTCGTGATCCCCAGGGCCCATGACTGCATCACCTTCTTCTTTGGGAACCGAAGCGCCTACCGAGCGTACTTCGACGAGCACCCGGGTACCTACTATCGCACCACCGGCTGGCTGGAGCGGGGCAGCGATATGCAGCGCGAGCCGGACGGCGTGGACGGGGTGATGAGCCAACTGGGCCTGAACCAGAGCTTTCAGGAATTGGTCGACAAATATGGGCGGGAGAACGCCGAGTTCATCGCCGAGACCATGGGCGGCGGGCTGACGCACTACGACACCCTCTGCTATCTGGAGATGGGCGTCTGTGACGAGACTCGCTTCATCGACAGAGCCCGGAAAGAGGCCCGGGCCCGCGGCTGGGCGTTCGATCACCGCCAGGGCGACCTGTCTCTGCTGGAAAAACTCTTCTTCGGCCAATGGGACGCGGATTTCGTGATCCTCTCGCCCGGGCAGCGGCTGGCGGCCAGGAATGATGGGGAGGTGCTTGAGGGTGAGTGAATTGGCGTTACACTAGGTAAGGTACTTCGGATGCGGGTAGCACGGCCGGGCGCCTTCCTTGCGGTTGATCCAGCAGCCCTGCGTCAACTCGTCCCCGGCCTCCCAGGCCATCCTGTCCTTCGGCCCATCGACAACCAGCCTTTTCGGCAGGCCGCCATACGGCAACTCCGCACAGCAGAACCGACCGCACCGGAAGTTCAAAAACAGACCGCGCTTCTCGAGGAGCTCGAGGAAGCCGCGAATGTGGAGGCGCGGGTTGGTCGAACCGTCGAGATCCAGCACACCGCCAGGATTGCCCGCGTCCGGTTCGCCGCGATCAGGGGGCCTTGCTCCCTCACGATCCGCAGTATCTCTGCGTCGCCAGTCCACCTCGCGGATCCGTTTCCGCAAGACTCCGGAGCAGGGCGGCCTTGATGTCTTCGTGTTGCCCGCTGGCCCAGAGGTTCGTCCGCTCGTTACCGTCTGCCGCCAGATCGTACAGTTCGCCGTAGGTGTGGTTCCGGTAGCGGGTCAGGCGGTAGCGATCTGTCACGACCTGGTCCAGCCAGAGCTTCTCGGGATCGTCCACGCACTCGATTCGCACGTGATCCCGGACGCGATCGGTCCGGCCCTCGAGCATTGCCGTCACGTCCATCCCGTCGCACGGCTCATCATCCTTGACGCCGGCTCCGGCGAGTAACGTCGGGGCCACGTCCACCTGACTCACCAAGCCGCCGCAGCGGTGTCCGTCCGGCAGTCGCCGGGGCCAACGCACGAGCATGGGGATTCGCACGAGCGGGTCATACAGGAATGGACCTTTCTCCCAGAGTCCGTGATCGCCAAGCAACTCTCCGTGGTCCGTCGTGAAGACGACGATGGTGTTCTCGGTCAGGCCCAATGCATCCAGGGCCTGCAACACGCGACCGACGGCATCGTCCAGCAGGTGGACCATGCTGTAGTAGTACTGCCGCGTGATCAATGCCTCCTCCGTGGGGAAGGACGCAAAATCGGCCCCACTGCCCTGCCCGCTCAGGTTGAAACGTACGACGTCCGGGGACTGTGCCAATCGGCCGTGGTGTGCGGCGGCGAAGATATCCGGCTTGTCGGCCAGTTCGCCCTCGACGGCATTGACGGGCGGCAGGTCTTCGAGACGCATCCGGTTGGTGTAGTCTCGCGGCAGCACATGCGGGGCGTGCGGATCCTGAAAGCCCAAGGCTAACAGGAACGGCCGCCCGGGGGGGCGGTCGCCAAG
>JANQGB010001187.1 GCA_028277545.1 Phycisphaerae bacterium
AACGATGTCGGGCGTGTGGCCGAAGTAGGCAGTATCCGCCTCGACGAGCTCATGACCGTCGAGCGTTACAGCCACGTTATGCACATCTGCAGCAACGTCGCCGGCCGGCTGGCTTCCGGCAAGACCGCCTTCGATGCCCTCAAGGCAGTGCTACCGGTTGGCACGGTCAGCGGCGCGCCCAAGATCCGGGCCATGCAGATTATCGACGAACTGGAGCCCACGCGCCGCGGCCCCTATGCCGGTGCCATCGGCTACATCGACTTCGCCGGCAACATGGACACCTGTATCGCCCTCCGTACCCTGGTCATCACCGCAGGTGACGGCCAGGAGGCCGGACGCAAGGTCTACGCCCAGGTGGGCGCCGGCATAGTGGCCGACTCGGTCCCCTCCGCTGAATACGACGAGACCATTAACAAGGCCCAGAGTATGCTCCGGGCCATCGAGGTGGCCGACTCCTGGTCGGCTAGCTAGCGGCTCTACCTACGGTGAACAGGAGCGGTCAGCGCGCTGTCACCGGGTGGATCACGATCGGCCACAGGTGAGCAAGCTTAGCCGGGCGCCGTACATTGCGCGCGGTGCTACCGTCAACTCGGCTGAGCCACGCGTGTGCCACACTACGCACATACGCCGCTTACGTTACCCGTGAGGTCGTAATCACACTCCTGGCAGCGCCCGACTCGCGGGCTTTGTCTGCGATGGAAACATCTTGCCGGTGCTCGTCGCCTGGTCCAGACAGCTGCAGACAACGCGGCCGCGCTGGCGTACGCCAGCGCGTTGAGGACGTAAACGGGGAGAAATGGCGTCAGCACGTGACCATCGAGCATGAGTAGAGGAAACCACCCCGGGAATGTCAGAACGGCTAAGATCTTCTCATTGGCCAGTGGGGCAAACCGCATGGCGAAGACCGCCGCAACACCAAGCAGGCCACCGCACAGGCCACATATCAGAGTTGACCGCCTCATCCTGGCCTCTAAGACTTCGCACCACTGGTCCGCTGTGGCGGGGCGAGATCGGAGAGCCGGGCGTTCGTACGGCCGGTGAGTAGCTGTTGCGCCGAGACAGGCACCTGCTTGCCATGTGCCGACGACGACACCCGGGCGAGTCAGGGTTGATCTGCCTGCTTTGGCACAGAACTCCCGTCTTCACCTGCGATGTCAATGGGCAGGCCATAGGCGTCTCTATATGCCAGCAACGCTGGCCTCATCGACGCCGCCTCGGCAAGCCCGATGGTCACGTCGTTTCGACTACTCTCGTCTGGCTTTCCCTCGGCCGCGCAAATGACTTCAAGCGCTCGTCCAGTGCTGTCTATCCACCAGCAGGACCATAGCAGGTAGTCCGGGACACGCTTTCCTTGCCTGAGTGTCCATCCGCGCTTGTCCCCGGCCGGGAGACCGGCGATTGCCAGGTCATTCTCCAGCGCCACCCAGCCCTGCTCGCTGCACCTCTGAGCGATATTCTGTAATAGCGTCGATGGTGGGAAGGACCGCTTGACCCTGTACATCACCACGGAGTCAAACAACGCTGGGCTATCACACTTCGGCGTGTAGGTCACGTCCTGCGCATCGTCAGGGACGTAGAACAGCGGTGGAACCGCGCTGGCACCTTCCAGCACCGTGACGTTCCCGCCTTCGGCACCTCCGTCGCGATCCGGGCAAGCGCACAGAATGGTCATGCCAATCGCGACGGCGGAGAGCAAGGTACTCACTCCAGCGCGCGGCCCGTGTGCGTTGCCGCGCCGCGCTATCCTGTCCGCGACATCCGTAGGCGTCATAGGCTTAGCTCTGTATCGTAGCAGTTACGGCACTTGGCAGGCGACTGACCGCCTTGTCGACGTCGATGCTGACCTCTAGATTGCGCGGCCGTCCAGTGCTCCTCGGTGCCCGCAGAGTCGTAAGGATCGTCTGCGTGTTCCTGGACTGCGAGTCTGACTCGGACACAAGGACGACCCTGACTTGCCACGGTCCTGCGCGCCGCTGACGGAATGTGCGGCCGAGTACGCTTGACGTTCGGAGGCCGGGACTGACGCACTTCGACGAGTCAAAGCGCCATGTGCCGGAGGACGGGTGGACTCCCACTGGGTCGATGCCGGCGATATCGTCATCGTCCCCGAAGAGATCAAGGTCTACGGTTATCCGTCCCCGGTCACACTCGTAGCTTCGGACTAGCACGGCCGAGACCGTTACGTCAGTTGCTGGTAAGGACCGCCACCATGCGGCTACACGACCCAGCCTCAGAGAGCCTCCGAAGACGCGCGGCCCATGCTCCCAGCAGACACTGTTAGGGCAGCTTATGGCAGTATAACAAGGAGTTGGTCGGAGGGCCAGCGGTCGGTGACCACACAGGTCACGCGTCGCCCCTGACCGCCGTAGGTGTAGGAGCCGACAGATCGTCTGACAACCTCCCCCTGGACAGCCTGGCAGTCGGTGGCCAGGACAGTGGGAGCACTTCACTGCGCCAGGCCAGTGGTTTACCGAGTGAGTTCGCAGGCCTGACCATCACACAAGAACGTCTGCTGCGCTTCGCCGTCAACTGTCCGGCGGGTGGCCGACGCGGAGATCAGTCCGTCCGCCGTCGTATGGAGGTCCTGAACTTGCCATCCCTTGAGGACTCCCTCACCCGACGCGCAGACGATTGATGAGCCGTCGTACATGAACAACCCTTCATCGACGTCAGCAAACCACACGCGGCCGTCTCCATCGATAGCCACGGCGTGCGGCGCCAGATGCACACCGGGAAGCAGCCACTCGGTCAGACAGGTCCATTCCTCGCCGTCCAGCGCATAGAGACCGCCGTCGGTGCCGACGTAGAGCACACCGCCGGCGTCTTCGGCCATGTCGTTGACCGTGCTGTTGGCGCCGCTCATCGTGTTGTCAAATCGCAGAATATCATCGCCGGCGAATCCAAATAATCCCTGCCAGATTGTGCCCACCCAAACCCTGCCAACCGAGTCGGATTTCACGAATGTTATGCGGGGCGATTTCAGAACATCCGACAGATCCTCCCAGTCAGCTCCGTTGTACCGCCAGAGGTTCTCGTGGAAGGCTAGGTACACTCGGCTACTGGCATCGATCGCCCGACCGGGGGACGGGACAGAATCAGGGTAGTCTCGCTCGACTTGCTGCATTAGCCCGGCCAGGGCTTCCGCCACGGGGTTCTGCTGTTGAAGGCGGAAGGTTGGGTTGCGCACCAGGCCGTGTTCACCGCCGAACCAGGTGGAACCGTCGGCGGCTTCGAACAAGATTGTCCTTCCTGATGCATCAAAGTCGTTGAAGACTGGATAGGACCAGTCGCCGTCGGCAAACACGGCATATCCCCGCATGGTTGAGCACCAGACCTCGCCGTTGCTGCGCGCCGTGATCCACAAAACGAAACCGTCGGGCAGGATATCCTCGGATGTGATAATGCTGACCGAACCATCGGGCGCCAGGATGCCCAGGCCGCCTGGTGTACTTGCCCAGAGGTTGTCCGCGTGATCGATCGCCAGTGCGTAGGCGTATTGGGGTTTGATGGGCAGCCAGGCCTCCCCCGCGGATACGAGTTCAGCAAGCCCTGTTCCGCTCAGCCGGGCAAATCCCAGCCCGTTGATGCCCACCCACAGTTCGCCGGCGGAGTCCTCGGCGATTCCTCTCACGCTGTGGTTGTGGTCGTCGTCGTAGTATGCGGTCGTTGCCTGCTGAGTGTGTGGGTCCAGAAAGGTAATGCCAGCACACCCTGAACCGACGACGACCGTGCCGTCGCGAGTCTCAAATAACCGCAACACGTCCCTCAAAGCGCGTTCCTGGATGATGCGTCTAAACTCGGAGGCACCAGACGCAGTCAAGCGGGGAACCAGTGTAGTCCAGCGATCTTCCTGCATGCGGCACAGCCCCGACCTGGTCGCAACCCACAGCACGCCGTCTTGTGACACGAGCAGGTCGTTGATCCTGCCCCCGTGGAAGCTGGCGTTGCTGGAAGCCTGCCCCTCGTCCATCGGAGACGCAGGTGGGCTGGTATAGGTCGTAAGTGTTCCGCTCCGCCACATGCACAGGCCCGCGTCGGTGCCTACGGCCATGGCACCGTCCGGCAACTGGGCAATGGCGGTGACCTGATTCGACGGCAGGCCGTCCGCGTGGCCGAGACGGACGTCCGTGAGCGACATTGTCGTCGATGGCCTGGCAACCCGCACCGCGCTGGCCGGCACCTCCTGCCAGGACCAGGACACGAGCGCTGGATCGCCGGCGGCACCTGTTGGCGGGTCGAGAGTCGTTCGGCGAGGAGCGTGGCGTCTCTCCGACTGTCCTCGTCGCGCGGGGCGGGTCGGCGTGGGAAACGGCTGCAATGTGGCCACCGGGATTGGTGCGAAGCGTAGAGTACCCGCCCAGACCTGGTCGCAGTTCAACAACCTACTGGCCGCCTCCCGGCTGGTGCGCAGCTCCAGCGCAAAACTGTCCGGAATCTCGTCGTGAGTTCTCTCGCCAGTCGTAAGGACATGAGACGGAGACACGAGTGCGCTGCCCTGCTCGCCCTTCTGCCAACTCACTATCCCGACCGCTATCTTGCCGGTCTCTGTTACAGCGAACGCGTCGAAGGCCAGACACATTGGGGCGGGCTGATCGAGCGACAAGGAGACGCTCAGCCGACTCGGTCTTCCGTCAACGATCGCATACCGAAACACGCGTTGAACGCTTATCGCGCTCAGGAGCACATCCACCAGCGTCTCGTTTTTGACTAGCATGATCGGATCGGGATCAGTGTCAGATGCTATCTCGACTTCACCCTGGAGAATGAGTTGCTGCGACCAGAGAGGGTCAGCGATTTCAGGATCAGCGAAGGGGGCGAACAATGCCTGCGTCACGATGCACTCGATCGTCCGTTTGCCGGCCCGCCTATTTGATCGACGGGAGCTGAAGAGCGGCCCGCGCTTCGTCCGGCCCAGGCCAAGTGCGACATCCTCCCAATCGCCGCGCGGACCAGCGTGCCGCATCGTCTCTCCATCGATCAGGTAGTCCTCTACACGCATCTTCAGCCTGCCCGGCAACAAGGA
>JANQGB010000757.1 GCA_028277545.1 Phycisphaerae bacterium
GGACGATGAACCGGTACTCCGGTTGGGCCCCCCAGCTATCATAGAGGGCGAGATTGTCGGAGATGACGGACAACCTGTCGTCGGTGCGTCCGTGCACGCGTTGCTGCAACAGGAATCGCCAGAGCCACGGCGCATGTATGTTCCACTCCCCGGCGGCGCTCTTACGGTCAAGACTGACGCCCAAGGACGGTTTCGTTTCGCCCATATTCCACAAGGGGCGACCGTGGGATTTGATGTAACGGCGCCGGCCAAAGCCCGAGTGTTTGCCGAGCCACAATTTGCTCCCGGACAGAAAGGGCTGCGCTTTGTGCTTCCCCCGGAAGGACGGATTGAAGGTGTCGTTGTCGAGAAAGGCACCGACCAACCGTTGGCTGAAGTTCACCTGTTGGCAGTTGGCTCTCTATCCGCCGGAGTGCAACGAGTCCGGGCCAAGACGGACGGCCAGGGGCGTTTTCGCATGGTCGGCATGAGCGGTGGCACCTACGACATCGAGATAGTCGGGCCCCGGCCTGCACTGCCCGAATGGCTTGGGTCGGTGGAGGAGGTGCGCGTAGACGCAGGCAACGTAACCTCGAGCGTCAGGATAGATGCTTACAGGGGTGGTACACTGGAATTGGCTCTAACGGATGCTCTCACTGGGAAACCTGTCGCAGCTGCGGCGGTAGTGCATGTCGCGCCGGCGGACGACGTGCGAATCAGCGAGTGGGGCCGCACGTCGAACGAAGGGGTAGCTCAGTTCTACCTGTCACCGAGGGATTACGTGGTGACCGAGGCATGGGTACCGGGCTATTCCTACGAGCCAAAGGAGGGTAAGTCTTTCCGGGTGGACGTCGGCCTGACGGAGCGTGCTTCCCTCGTCGTGAGGCCCATTCCGCGCGTCGCAGATGTGGCGAGTGTAACCGGCGTTGCGCTCGACTTAACGGGCAAGCCCGTGCCGGGGGCAAAAATACAGATCTTGCCTCTGGGCGGCACTCCTAGGGATATCGTAGCAGCAAAGGACGGTACGTTTGCTGTTCCCGCGGCTGACATAGGTCCGTGGTTCTGCTTCCTTTCGGGGCGACACCCTCAGAGCAACCTGGCATCATTGGACGTCGTCGAGAAGGACGTAGCGGCATTGCAGATAACACTACGGCCGCCGGCACAGGTCTCAGGGCGCGTCCATGATGCCCAGGGGCGGGCAGTTTCGGGGGCTGTTGTTCAGGCACAGATTGACGTACCTCACATTACCAGGTCTGCGCCCGTCGCAACAACGCGAACAGGGCAGGACGGACGCTACCGCCTGGAACTGGGCGGTACGGGTATGACGTATGCCATCACCGCCGAGGCTCCCGGCTATGGGCTCGGCGAGATAGTTGTGCCCCAGCATCGGAGCACGCTCGGTTCAGTGACGAGTAATGATATTACACTTCAAATCGCCGACCGCAGCATACATGGCGTCGCAATGGATCTTCGCGGCACGCCAACGGCCGGGGTGATCGTATGGGCCAAGCTTAGCGGGGGCCCACGGTTTCCAACTTCCGTGGTCACGGACGAGCAAGGTCAGTTTGTGCTTGAGAACCTCACCAAGAACGTAGACATATACTTGATCTCCATCGCGCCAGGGCGGGGGTGGACCTGTAGCGTCCCCGTCGGCTCCTGTGGGAACGATGTTACTATTACGCTCGAGCCCTCGGATTATTATTGATTCAGCGCATCCGGCAGCGACGACGCCGACCGCTACACACCGCGAGCACATGCGATAGCCGGGGACAGCAGTGAGTGGGCTCTCGAAAGGACACGCGGCTAGAGTGCCATCAACGACGAGGAGGATCATGGACCCGATCAACGAGATGTTCGACCGGATGGATCGATGGCGGAACCTGCCGAGTTACCAGCTCGAGCGCCGAGCCGACCTGCTGTTCTCGCTGTATCTTCGCGAAGCCCTGGAGGTCAAACTCGGCTTCCCGATCCTGCCCGATCTGATCCCTGAGTTTCCCGTACGGATCGGCACAATCTTTCCAGATGAGGAAAGCAACAGGTCGGTCAAGATCGACTATCTCGCTTTGTCGGCGGACTTGCAGCACGCTGTGTTCGTTGAACCAAAAAACCGACGGACACTCCAGACGCGACAAGCAGGATGAGTATCTCGCGGCCGCGAAGAAGGTCGGCCTGGCTGCGTTGCTGGGCGGGCTGCTGGAGATTTTCCGGGCAACCGAGGCCAAGCGCAAGTACTTCCACCTGCTGGACATGCTAGCGCGGATGAACCTCCTTCGTATTCCGTCCCGTGTGTACGAGCTGATGAACCTCCTGAGAATTCCGGCGAGCGAGGTTTCGGCCGCATCGACAGATATCCAGATTATTCGCCCCGTTCAAGAGCACCACATCGTTTACGTCCAGCCCAATGGCACTGACGCCAACGTTATCTCATTTGACGACTTCCGGGGCGTGGTGGAGAGGCACGGGGATGAGTTCGCGCGCAGGTTCGCACAGTCCCTGTCTGAGTGGTCAGCGGTGGAGGCGGGCCGACGAATGGCGTGACCGGCACTCCCAAGTGCAAGGCGCGTAGCGGTGCCCGAGCCGATCTCGTCGTCGCGCCCCGAGTCATCATATACGCTAGGGATGCTGCCTGATTAGGGCGCGGGCTGCGGCACAAATCCCCATCATGATTGGGGTGTCATCTAGCTGGAGTAGTTGGCTCGTCCACGCCCACCGTCGCCATCGCCCAGCCGTTAGATCAAGTCAACCGTGGGAGGTTGCCTGTGTACCCCATCCCTCGTTGACTGAACCGTGCGCTGCACGATCCGGCGTAATACGTGGCCCTGTGTGCGGCTCTCATTTGCGCCTATGACGCTGCTCATCGGCCTGCCGGGCTCGGACAAGACCATGCTGGCTAAGCGGTTGCCGACCAACTTGCCGCGGCTGTCCATAGCTGAATCGCTGGAGATCACGCGGATTCACTTTGTGGCCGGCGGCTGGATCGGCAGTTGGAGGAGCAGGCGCCAGGTCCGGAAACTATGGGGATACGCGATTCTTCTTTGCGCAGTGCCTGCGGCGTTGGGTTGATCACGGTGTCATGCTGAGAATCAGGGTGGCGTAGTCCCGCAGGTCGACGTCGTCGTCATCATCCAGGTCAGCGAGTTGCGCTAAGCCGGGCGCGCAGGTCGGCAAGGCAGGCAGTGAAGGGCCGCCCGTACAGGCAATGAAAGCCGCCACATCGCCCAGGTCCACGACCCCGTTGTTGTCCAGGTCGCCCGGCAGGTAGCCTTGGTCGTACTTGATGGTGACGAAATCGAAGTATGTCGTCGTTCCTCCGAAGGCGGGGCCTGTCGTGTAGACTTTCAGTTCGTCGTCGACCGTGACTGCGCGGGCCTCGTCCGGCGCCCCATCCTCGCCTGCGTACGTCTCCACCCATGCCTGTTCCCCGGCCGGGTCCCACTTGGCCACGATGTAGTCGGTGTCGTAGCCACTCCCCGGCCGTTGTATGTATCCTGCCACATATGCCGCGCCGAACGCGTCAACTACCACGTCGTTGGTACCAGTAGAGGAGAACGTCTCGTCAACATACTGGTCCGTCCACAGCAGCAAGCCAGCCGGGTCGTACTTGGCGATGGTTATCCTGGTCATGAATTCCGGAACGTCCTCCCACAGCGTGCCCGCAAGCACGACGTTCCCCTGTGGATCGAGGGCCAGATCTCGGCCATAGTCGGACATTCCCGCGCTGCCGCCGAGCATGCGGATCCATTGCTGCACACCCGCCGGGCTGTATTTGACGAGCGTCATTTCGGTGCCATCAGACAGCACGCCAAGATCTCCCGCGACGTATATATCCCCGGTAGTCTGGTCGACGGCCACCTCCCACGCTTCATCAACATTGGTGAATCCCACACTGATGTCCCGAGCCCAGAGCAGGCTGCCGTTCGCGTCGTACTTGACAATGAGCCAGCTGCTGATGGGGTAGAACACCTCGGAATAGCCTACCGCGACCACGCTGTTGTCCGGTCCGACAGCCACGTCGTA
>JANQGB010001362.1 GCA_028277545.1 Phycisphaerae bacterium
GGACTACGCCTGGCGCTAGCGCTACCGCCGTTTCACCCTCCCAGACGGCCCGAAAATCGCTTCGATTCTTCCCAAACTGCGCAACCTGGGCTAGCGCTTGCTAACGTACCCGCCTCGCCATTCTTGTCACGGCATACGCGTAACACAGGCTTCAGCCCTGCGCTTGCACCGGCAAAATGCCCTCTGCCCCGGCGCGCCGGGGGTGCCACAAGGGTGGACTACTGGGCCAAGTTCAGCACACCCGGCTCGAGAGCATCGCTATGGGGCCGGTTCCAGGCGCACATAGTCCAGCCCGAAGAGATAGGACTTCACGGCACTGGCATTGACCCCCACGATCTCGGCGGTGATTTGGCTCTCCCCTTGCGGCAGGTCAAACTCGCCCAGGTCGATTTCGTCGGTGGTCACTATACCGTCATTATAGAAGTCGATAGGGTCGCCGGCCGCGAGGTCGTTGATTGACAACCGGGCGATGCCGTAGTCGCGGGCTTTCACGAAGCGGGCCAGCACGCGATACCGGCCGGCCTGAGCCACGTCAAAGCCCAGCGTGAGCCGATCGCCGGGGGTGACGCCGTTGTGCCACCACATGTGTTGTTCGTTGCTGCAGGCACGAATAGCCTGTGGGGCAACGGTGGCCGTCTGGCCGATGAGCCGCATCTCCTCACCTTCTATGGCCCCCTCCACCCGCGGGGCCACGTACTCCGGCAACGCAACCAGGCGCAGCTCGGCGGGCTTAAGCGGCGCAAACTGGTCGGCTCCGCCGGGGCGGGCGTACCAGTAGGACACTACCGACATGGTCACGTCGCAGTCCTCCGTCCAGTGCCACAGCTCCATGTCGAAGCGGTAATCCCGCTCGTAGGGTATGCGGTCAATGATGTGCCAGCGGTTGACGGCCGTGTGCCCGTAGTTGCCCGGGCCGTCGCACCGCGGCTGATTGTGGTAGGCGTGCACGAAGGGCTCGTTGCTGCACCAGGCGTAGCCGTAGTAGTCCTCCGTACCCGTGCCGAAGTGACTGGGAAACGTCTCGCCATCCACGTAGATTTTCTCGTCACCCTCGCCCCACCAGTTCCTGACCGGGTTGGCGATGGTGAACGCAGCGCCCACAAACACACCCCGCCCCGACGCCCGAAGATAGTTCCAATCCTGCATGGGGCGAGTGGGCACGTCGAACTCCGTCCGCCACTTGGCATTGAAGTGCATGGACCGGTCGGTCCACTCGTATTTGACCGCCCGCGTCTCGAGCTCCACCCGCACGGACTCGTCACTCCGATTGCGTACAGCGATCTCGGCGCTTTCCTCAAAGGGCATCACCCAATGGCACCACAGTTCGCCGTCCTCGGTCACTCCCATCGGCAGTGAATCGTAGGGGTTGATACCCGGGGCGGCCCCGAAGAAGTCACCCAGCGGACAGGCCACCGTATGCTGCCCGTCGAAGCTGATGTCGAGCACAAGTTGCCTAAGGACTTGATCGACCTTCTCGGCCTCAACCCGCGCCTTCAGGGCGACGATCGCCCCCGGGCCCTGCCGGAACCTGATGAAGAGTTCACCCCCGGGAACCAGCAGGCCCTCTTCATCCGGTATCTCCACCGGAAGCGCCGATCCTTCGACAGTGGCGCCGGCTTCCCGCGGCGAGGCCAGCGCCGCCGCCACATCGTCGACCTGGCCGGCCAGCAGCTCGAGGTCGGATGGCTCGAAGCTGACCACTGGCGTGTCCGCGGGGTAGGTGCGGTAATTCACATGGTAGTAGAAGTCGCCGGCGTCGCTGGTCACCTTGCAGTGCCGCGCATAGGCGATCGGGAAGTAGCTGTTCCAGCCGCGGCTGCGCTGGCCGGCTATGGGCGCGGGAATACCAGGCAGCTTGCCGCCCAGAAACTCGTCCATCGGCGCTTCGATGGCCGGCGCCTGGTTGCCGTCGATGTAGACCCGCAGCGTACCCGCCGGATTCGCAGACCAGATGCGCACGATCGCCCCCGGGCCGTTCGCATCCATCATGACGTATTCCGTCCGCCCGGCGTTCTCTTCGACGCGGAGGTATTGGCCGCGGTCGGCATTGGCGAACCAGTTCTCGCTGGGCGACTTGGCCTCGCGGTCATAGCTGGAGAACTGCCGGCAGGTAAACGGTGGCTCCGGAAACTCGGCCAGCGTCTGCAGGTCGGTCATCTCGGCCAGCAGTGAACGTGTCGAAACAACGTTCGGCGAGGCGCAGCCGGCCAGAACAATCGCAGCAACCAACAGGCAACACATTCTTACGAAGGCACTCATCAGCGGGCTCCTGCGAGTCCGGCGCGGCGCTGCCCCGCCGGAAGACGTCACTTGCCAATGGAGATGTCCAGCACATCCCCCTCCTTCAGTAACAGCTCTTCGGCCAGGCGGATGGTGAGCCGACTACCGTCCGCAGAAGCAGACACTTTGATGGTCTTCCCCCCCGCTGTGACTGACACGCTCTGTCGATCGATGGTCTCCGGCACGGAGAAGGACAGCGACGCCAGCCGCACTTGCCCCCACCGCAGCACAATTCGCTCCCGCTGGGATTTGCCCACGATCCGCTGCTCGAAAGCCCCCCACCCATCAGCGGCAGTAAAGGCGGCCCGGAAGTCTTCGGGCGTAATCCGCGGAGCGAAGCCAAGATGGGCCTTCGGTCCGTGGTACTCGTATCCGCACAAAGCCAGATAGACGCCCCAACTGGCCAGCGCCCGGGCGTAGTGGTCGCCACATTCGACCTCGTTGAACGGATTGTGCTTCAGCGGGTCGTAGCGGTCG
>JANQGB010001427.1 GCA_028277545.1 Phycisphaerae bacterium
GCCCCTACCACCCAGCGCCTGGCCGAGTTGGCCGCCGAAATCGCCCAGACCGAAACTCGACTGGCCCAAGCGACCGCCCAGCGGGAAGTCCCAGTCGACCCTCAGTGCGTACGCGTGATGCGCAGCGAGATCGAGCCGACACCGATCAACCTCAAGCAACGCTTCGCCTACGCCTGGGCAGCGGGCGTCACCACCTGCCTGGGGTTGCTCCTCGCCCAACGCCTGCTCCGACCGCGACGTCGCGGGCGGTAGCCAGGAGCCGCCAAGCGAGGCGTGCCGGGCCGCCGCCCGCCCCGCGCCCTCGGGGGACACCGCGCGTCGCTCATGACAGCTCCAGCGCGTCCAGAAGTGCCTCGCGAAACAGCTCGGGCCGTTCCAGCCAAGGGAAGTGACCACAGTCTTCCAGCGGTATCACCGTAGCGTGTGGCAGCATCTCACGGATGTCCTGCACCACTTTCCAGGGCATCGGATCCTGTCGGCCATGCATCACCACGACCGGCGCCGCAAGATCCGCCAGCCCCTGCTCCCACCCCTGGTGAAAATGCATCCGCTTGTGTAGATCGACCATCAGCGCCGCGTTTACCTGCCGGTTGAGTGCCTCGAGTTCCGGCTCCTTGCCACGATGGGCAGGAGCAACGTAGCTGGCCAGGGCGGCGTTGAAATGCCGGCGATAGAGTTCGCTGCGCTGGGCGCGATCCCTGGTGCGGGCGATCCGAGCGTCGATGTCGGCCAGTTCGCGACGCTGCTCGGCGGTGTGCCGCCTGTTGATCTCGTCCTGGAAGGGTCGCTCCCATCCGCCACGCGGTCCGGCCGAGCCCACCAGCACCAGCCGCTCGACGCGAGCTGGATAGTCGGCGGCGTAGAACAGACCCAGCAACCCGCCCCAGGAATGCCCTATGATTGTCATCCGATCCACGAGCTGGTGCCGGCGGATGGCCTCCAGATCCTCGACGTTGGCCTGCACGGTGAACGGCCCCGGAGACGACGAGCCGCGACAGCCGCGCTGATCGTAGCCAACCACCCGTTTACTGCCCGCCAGCCACGAGGCGATGGCCGAGTCGCTCAAATAGTCGTAGGTGCCCGGCCCGCCGTGCAGCAACACGACGGTCGGTCCGCTTCCGGCGATCTCGAGCTGCAGCCGGCCGGCATCGACAAAGACGGTCTCGTGCATCTGTTCCTTTCGCGCCAGGCTTTGGTCCGGACCTCCGTGTAGTGGCGGTCCCCGCACCGCAGCGTAGTCCTCGCCCGGAGCACCGGTCAACACTCAGCCGGGTGATCGGTCATAGCCCCCGGCGGGTGGCGGCACGCCGATTCTGCCCCTATCCTGCCAGGAGCCGCGGCAGAATGCCTGCGGCCTCGAGCGATTCTCAGGCATGGTGGCGCAGCGTGGACTCCATCACCCAGGCAATGTTAGGAGCGACGATCGCGGAGGCGGGTTTCCGGCGCAAGCTGGGCGGCCGGGCTGTGGTCTTCGGAGCCCTATGTGGCCTGCTGCCCGACCTGGACATCCTGGTCGGTTTCGCCGGTGAGTGGGCCACGCTGGTCCATCACCGGGGCTTCAGCCACTCGCTGCTGGTGCTGCCGCTGGTAGCTCCCCTGATCGGCTGGCTGGGGTACCGCTGGAGCCGGCGAGCCGCGCCATTTCGACGCTGGGTGTACCTCGCCTGGTGGGCACTGCTGACGCACCCCTTGCTGGACGTCTGTACCACCTACGGCACCCAACTGCTGTGGCCGATTAGCAACACCCGCTTCGCCATCGACGCGGTCGCCATAATCGACCCCCTCTACTCCGGAGTGTTGCTGCTGGCGCTGATCCTGGGCCGCTGGCGGCTCCTGCCGGCGCGAACCAGGCAGGTCATCGCGGCGACCGCGCTGGCGGTGACGACGGGCTACCTGATCCTGGGATTCGCCCAGTCCCGCCGCGCCGTAGCCCTGGCCGATTCGCAGTTTGACCGCGACGGCACGGCGGTGGGCGACGTACGGGTCATCCCGACCCTGGCGAACATCTGGGTGTGGCGAGTAGTGGCCCGAGACACGGCGGGCAACTTACGAATTGGCCATGTCTCGACGTGGTCGAAGCGCGCCACCGTCTTCCAGACTCTCGAAGTGCGGAATGGCCCTCTGATCGAGGCCGCGCGGGAGAGTCCGCGGGGACAGGTATTCAACTGGTTCGCG
>JANQGB010001448.1 GCA_028277545.1 Phycisphaerae bacterium
CGCAACCAGCGCCACAGCTTCTCTATCGGATTGAGCCACGGCGCATACGTCGGCAGCCACACCGGCTCAATCTGAGGTAACCCCGCCAGCGCCGCAGTGACCTCCGGATGCTTGTGAATCGACCAATTATCCTGACCTACGTAAATGCGACGCGCTCCGGCATAGACGCCCGCCAGACGTTCGTAGAAGGCAATCACCTTGGCCCGACCAACGATGTAACCATCGAGGTAATCGACCTGCCCGGTCAAAGCGTTGATCCCGCCAATGATGCGCCACTGCTTTTGTTTGCTCGCCGCCCGATCCGCTACCGGGGCCGTCGCTGGTGCCGACGGTCCCCAATCGACCGCTGCTTCGGGCCAGCGATAGTAGCCCATCTCGTCGAGGAAGACAAAGACCACCTCATCGGGCCAGCGGACCGCCTCGCGCAGGCAGGCATGCAGATGCGCCTCTTTCTCGGCATAGGCCGGATCGGGGCTGTAGTGCTGCACCAAGCCGGTGCGTCGGGCTAAACCAAAGCGCCTGAGCACCCGCCAGACTCCGCTGAGCGTGTAGTCCCGCAACCACGCTATCGTGGCGCGAATTGTGCGCAACTGCCAGCGACCGGGCAAGACCCCTTCGGGCAGGTCCATCTCCGTGCGGGCCGCCTCGTCCGGGGCCTGCCGCAAGCGCTGCGTCAGTTCTTCTTTGCGATGCTCGTCAAAGACAGCCTCGGTGATAGCCGCCCTGCTGATGGGCCATAAGACCGGCCAGGCCTTCAGCTTGGTAGATGTCGAGCCAGTGGTAGAGCGTGTCGGGGTCTCGCTTTTTGAGCAGGCCGTGCTGGGCCACCGCGTGTGGGGAGTGACCGCTGGCGATCTTGAGCAGGGCTGCGCAGCGTTCGCGCACGAAGGGTCGCTCATCGTGGTCTCGGTAGTGAGCCAGTAGCTGTTGTTCTTCGGGGGTGAGTTCGAGCGTTCTTCGTTTGGGCATCGGGGTGAGGCTGTTGGGTTATCTTGAGGGTCTGATAGATCAACAGCCTATTGCCGATTTTGATCGTCAAAACTCATTAGGACTTGTCGCTCCTCCTTCTCTTCAACTCCCTCGTCGAGCAGGCTGAAGAGACGTCCCACAGCAGCATCTACTTCGTCGGCAGAACACTGGCTCCGTCCAAGCGCGTACGCGAGCCGGGCGAGCGAAATACGCAGCGAAGCCGCTCCGCCATCGTGCAGCGTGACGAGAGCGGCGAGATCGCCTGCAGCCCCTTCCGGTGTTAGCACTCCACTAGATACTGCACGCATACCCCGCTCACCGAGTGCGAGTACGACCCGCTTTACATCGGCGTTGCGCCGGCACAAGACAGCAATCTCGTGCGGCTCGACACCAACATCGATCCACTCTTCTACTTGGCGCACAACGCCTTGAACTTCGGCCTGGTCCGACTCAGCTATGGCAATTCTGACGGCGGGTGTAGTGAGAGCTTCAATGTTAGCAGCGGCGACGAAACGATCCTCTGGTTCCGCGTTTGAAAATTCTGGATCCTCCAGCAGCGCCGCGAGCTCATTCGTAGCGTCGACGATCTCCGGTGCCGCACGGTAGTTCCGCTTAAGGCGGTACACGTCAGCGTCTGGAAATGCCTCATGGAATCTCTTGACGTTCTCGGGTGCTGCGCCAAGAAATCGGTAGATGGATTGGTTTGGATCCCCAACCACCCAGGGCGGGTTTTCAGAGCCACAGAGGAGAGCCAGTAGCACACTCACGCTACGTGAAACGTCTTGGAACTCGTCCACAAGAACGTGCCGGTACCGCTGCTGATACGCGCTAGCTATCGTGGGGTGTTCGCGTAGAAGCCGGATAGTGAACGCAATCAGATCAGCAAAGTCGAGCATCCCAGCCTCACGCTTCACCTCCTCGTAAGCCTCGTAAACGCTCAAAAAAGCATAGGCCTGAGTGAGCGGCTCCATGTCTTCTCCCAGAGACTCGGCTTGCAGTCGGTCCAGCGCATTTCTGAGCAGCTGTGGTGTCCACGGCTCCAGCCCGCTTGTACCTTCGGTTAAGCGCTGCTTGAGGTAGTCGATGTGGCGGCGGATTTCGGCGGCGGAACTCCCCAGATCCTTGAGGTCCAGAATGGGGTCACAATCCGAACGCCCGATGGCATCTAAAACGAGCGTCTCCTGCGCGACCTCATCAAGCATGGGTGCCTCGGCTGGAATGCCAAAGGGTTCCCCATGCAGATGGAGTAGATTCCGACAGAAGCCGTGGAAGGTGGCTGCCGTGACCGCATCAGCCGCATCAGGACCGAGCTTGTTCTCAAGCCGATCCTCCAATTCACCCGCAGCCTCATTGCTAAACGTGAGGGCAAGGACCCGTTTGGCCGCCTCCTTCGGACTGATTGATTTACCCTGATTCGATGCCTGCTCAACATCGCGTCGGATCAGCCAAGCCGCGCGCTCGACGAGTGCATATGTTTTGCCACAACCGGGACCAGCATCGACGAGTGCGGCCTGGCCCACGTGCTCGATGGCAAAGTCTTGAGGGTCCCGCTCTTCTCCATCCAAATCGATGGCGTAGCCATTGCTCTGCACGGAATCATCCGGAACCATAGTATCGGAAGATCTGCCCAATTCACCATACTCTTGGGAACTACCGGCCTGTGGATCACCGATTGGATTCTCAGGCGTCCCATTCGGCGTGAAGTGGTAGAGGCCTTCCACCAGCTGAGACCGGGCAACCTCCTGTGTCGTGCCGAAGGCACTCGCCACGCTCGTGCTGGTGGCTTCCGGCTCGCTGAGCCACAGCTGGATCGCCTCATCAGATGGGCAAACGAACTCCTGAGCGAACGCGTCTGCCTCTGCCTCCTCCCGCGACTTCTTACTGTAACGGGCGATGGCAGGAGCGCGTTCATGTTCTAGGTACGTGCCGCTACGAGTCGGGTCAGGCTCCGTATCAAGGTGGTGGAGCCGGTCGTGACGGTCGAGATGCCCCGCCTCATGCGCAATAACACGGAGTCGCA
>JANQGB010001454.1 GCA_028277545.1 Phycisphaerae bacterium
AGTTGTCTCTTGATTCGGGCGCGGTTGGCATCGCGGCCATGCTTCCAAGCCGGCCCCCGAGGGCACCGCGCTCAGGGACCGAACGCCCTCCGCAGGGCCGCATTCGGCGCATGCCAGATTGAGACTAGACTTCTCGGGCCTGTCCAATAAAACACCTGCGTGAACACGCGCCAGGCAGCCCCAGAGGGCCTTGAGCGTACAAAGACGTACACAGCAGGGGTGCAGAGTTGCTGTTGACTTCCCAGGGGCGTTTCTGGTATCCCTATAAGATGGAGGGTTCACCTACCGGGGTTCTCCCCGTGCGCAGATAAGTGTCTGCCAACCCGGTCCAGACGCGCAAGCGTTGCGAGGGCGAAGGGGCTTCTTGTTAACCTTACTCAAAGTCGGAGGGCATGACGTGAGGACTACCTTCACACTAGTCTCGGTTGTCGCCTTGCTGTTCTTCACCGGGACAGCGTATGGCGAGGAATCTGATCAGGGGAGTGCCAGCAGTTTCAGCCCAAGCGCGCGCCCCATGCCTCCCGGTGAGACCATTGATTGGGGCGGGATGCGCGACTGTGGTCCGGAGACTCTGACCCAGAACGTGAACCCGGACGTTGTGGAGTCCGGCTCGGTGGCCTGCACGCCTGACGAGGGTGTGACCACTACGGATAACGCGTTCGCACGCTGCTACGAAGTCGACCAGGACATCACGGTGAACTGCGTGGACTTCGGCGTGGAGAGCAGCACGGCCACCCAGGACATAACCGTCACCATCTACGAGGACACGGACGGAAGCTGCCCTCCGGATTTGGCCAGCGCGCAGGTCCTGGCTTCGAAGGTGATCCAGGTAGGTGTCATCTCGAACCAGATCGTCACCGCTGACTTCTCGGACATTGGTGGTGTGATCGTAGCGGCGGGCACCAGCATGATTGTCGAGGTATCCAATCCGGACACCTCGGGCGTCTCAGCGTTCTTCATCGGCAGCAACAACGACGGCCAGACTGCCCAGAGCTATCTGCGGAGTGACAGTTGCGAGCTGTTCGACTGGGGCACCTTCGCCAGCGTCGGTTATCCCAACGTGCACATCGTGCAGCGCATCGACTTCTACTACGGCGGTGAGCCGCCGGTCGGTGCCTGCTGCCTGCCCAACGGCGATTGCGTCGACGGGCAGACCCCGGCCGAGTGCAACGATCTGGGCGGGGACTGGCAGGGCACCGACACCGAGTGCGTCAGTACCTCTTGCCCGCAGCCGCCCACGGGGGCCTGCTGTGCCGGCGACGGTATGTGTTCCGACGACGTCGCCGAGGTGGAGTGCTCGGGCCTGTACCTGGGCGATGATACGGCGTGCGGTGCCGACTGCGATTCCGACGGCGCCACCGATCAGTGCGTGATTCTGCAGGGCCTGTCCACTGATTGCCAGCCCAACGGCATCCCCGACGAGTGCGACATCGCTGACGGCACCAGCCTGGACATCAATGACAACACTCTCCCGGACGAGTGCGAGTGCCCCAGCGGCAACGGTGACGGCACCGGCGATGCGTTCGTGGACCTCGACGACCACGCGCTGTTCGAGGGCTGCATGGACGGCCCGCGCGTGGCTTATCAGGCGGGATGCGTGGACTTCGACATGGACGGCGACTGCGACGTCGACGCGGCCGACTTCGGACTGTTCCAGGAGGCGTTTGGCCAGGAGACCGGGCCGGGCGTCGTGGTTCGCGCCCAACTGGCGGGCAACTCGCTCGGCGAGTATCCCTGGTTCGAGTTCGTCACCGCGTTCAACGAAGACGCGACCGTTGAGGTGGCCGTCGATCCGACTGTCTACCCCGAGATCGTGGGTCAGACCTGTGACATCTACATCACCGAGGCCAAGACCAGCGGCGGTTGGGCTGCCGATCCGTCCCTGACGGACGTCACGGCCGGTGGCGCCCAGACCGAAACCTTTGGCGGGGCCACGATCCAGGACAACACCTTCGTGGTAACCGGCGCCTTCGAGCTGGATGCCGACGCGGGCCTGGGCCTGGGCGTGGGCTACGACATGGTGCTGGACTGCGACCAGAACGGCGAACTCACCGACGGTGACTACATCGACGGGCTGAGCACCGAGGCCGGGCTGTACGCGGTGCATGACACTACCGAGTCCGGACCGCTGGCGGTGACTGAGGTCATCTACAGCGGCGGTACCTGGCTGGGTCAGGACACCTACTACCCGAGCAACATCGCCTCCATGGGCCAGCTTCCGCTGATCGTGATCAGCCACGGTAACGGCCACAACTACCAGTGGTACGACCACATCGGCTTCCACATGGCTTCTTACGGCTACATCGTGATGAGCCACCAGAACAACACTGGTCCTGGTATCGAGACCGCGTCCACTACGACGCTGACCAACACCGATTACATCCTCGAGAACCAGGGTTCGATCGCTGGTGGTGACCTCGATGGGCACATCGATTCGAGCCGTATCACCTGGGTCGGCCACAGCCGCGGCGCCGAAGGCGTTGCCCGGGCCTACGACCGAATCTGGGACGGCGCCTACACGCCAGACCACTTCGTGCTCGAGGACATCCGGCTGATCAGCAGCATGCTGCCGACGGACTTCCTGGGCGTTAACAGCTCCAACCCGCACGACGCCAACTACCACCTCTGGACCGCAGCGGGCGACTCGGACGTGGACGGCTCCGCGGGCTGCAACATATGCCAGACGTTCCACCTGCACGACCGGGCTACCCATTACCGGCAGTCCACGGTCGTCCAGGGCACGGGCCACGCCTGGTTCCACGACGCGGGCGGCACCAGTTGGTTTGAGGGTCCCTGCCCCATCGGTGAAGACGGCACTCACCTGGTGCAGTTGGGTTACTTCCTGCCGCTGGTCATGCATTACGTGGAGTTGAATATCCCGGCCCAGGACTTCCTCTGGCGGCAGTACGAGCGCTTCCACCCGATCGGCGTGGATATCTCTGATCCGTGCGTGGTTGTCACCAACGAGTACCGTAACGGTGCCGAGAATGGCAACTTCATGATCGATGACTACCAGACGGAGAGCTCGACCGGCGTCAGCAGTTCCGGCGGCGGGGTGAGCTTCAACGTCTCCAACGTCCTCGAAGGCCGGCTGGACGACAACAACAGCACTTTCTCCTGGACCCCCAGCGATCCGTTCAACGGGGCGACGCAGGCGTCTGCTTCGGACACCAGCCGCGGCGTGGTCTTCGACTGGGACGGCGGTTCAAACTTCTACGAGTGGGAAGTGGTCTCCGACGCCCGCGACTTCACGCAGTACCTGTACCTTTCGTTCCGCGGAGCGCAGGGCACCCAGCATCCTAACACGCTGGCGGTCCTGGGCGACGAGACCTTTACTGTCACTTTGCGTGATGGTGGCGGCGGTACCAGCTCGATCCACATCGGCGCCTATGGCGGCGGACTGGAGCAGCCGTATCAGCGTTCCGGTGGCTGGCACAACGAGATGGAGCGGATCCGGATTCGCATAACCGACTTCCTGCACAACGGCTCGGGGCTGGACCTGAGCAACGTCGTAGCGGTTCGGTTCGAGTTCGGTCCGGCCTTCGGCTCTAACGAGGGCCGTATCGTGATTGACGAGCTCATGCTGAGCAACAACTACCCGGCCGAGTTCATTCCGCTGACCATGAGTCTGCCCAGCGGTGTGCCGGAGGCCCTGAGCCCCACCGTGCCCACCGAGATCGACGTCGAGATCATCGAGGGTAACGATGCCCTGGTGCCCGGATCGGCCGTGGCCTACTACCGCTACACCGGCGGCTCCTTCGTGAGCACGCCGCTGGTACAGATTGCCGGTGAGCTCTATCGGGCCACGTTGCCCTCGCCGAGCTGCGGCGACACGCCGGAGTTCTACTTCTCCGCTGAGGGTGTGGTGACCGGTCCGGTGACCTTGCCGGCCGGAGCGCCGGGCAGCACGTATACCGCCCTGGCAGGCGAGTTGGTCGTTGTTCTGGATGACGACTTCGAGACCGACCAGGGTTGGACAGTCGAGAACGACCCCAGCCTGACTGACGGACCGTGGGAGCGGGCCGTGCCCCGTGGCGACTGCAACCGCGGCGATCCGCCGGCCGACTTCGACGGCTCAGACCACTGCTACGTGACTGACAATAGCATGGTAAGCTGCAACAGCGACGTCGATGGCGGCCCCACGCGGCTGATCTCCCCCACCTTCGATCTGGCCGGGATGGACGATCCGATTCTGCGTTACGCCCGCTGGTGGTATAACGACGATCTGGACAGCGACCCCTTCGACGTGGAGATTTCCAACGACAACGGCGATACCTGGATCCTGATCGAGCGCGTGACCAACGTGCTCGGCGGCTGGGTCGAGCGCGAAGTAAACGTTACCGACCACGTCGGTCTTACCTCGCAGATGAAGATCCGTTTCAGCGCCGACGACAACGGCGGAGCGTCGGTCAACGAGGCCGGCGTTGACGCCGTGTACGTCTTTGATACCCCGTGCGAGTAATTCGGTGTAACGACCGGATCAATGGTTAAGGTTGATGATTCATCAAAGGTCACAGATAGAAGTGAGAAAGCTTGATACCATGAAAACATTGATGCTGATGGCTAGCACGCTGTGTGTGGCGTTGGTTGCAGTGGCCGGTCCGCCGGCGGTTCCGGCGACACCCGCCGCGGTCGAGGATCTGGTTTACACCCGTACGTTCACTCTGCAGAACGGCTTCGAGTTCGACTGGAGCAAGGAGCGACCGCTGGTCACCTCCGGCACGCTGTTGGTGCTGAAGGTGGACAAGGCGCTGGTGCTTCCTCGCCAGCAGGCCGAACCGGTGCTGTACGTGGGCGACCACACCGCTCAGCGGATCAACAGCGGTTACGATTCCGGTTACGTAATCGCCCTGGTGCCCGGCGAAGTTGACCTGGCCAAGGCGCCGATCTGGTTCGGCACTCCCGAGTTGCCCGAGCGGATCGACGCGGCCAAGGCCAAGGCCGAGCGGGCCCGGGCCGAGGCAGCCGGGATGAAGCCGTTCTCTGCCGAGAAGATCGCCGCCGCATCGGCCAAGGGTGGCGAGCAGCTTAACGTGGCCAGCCAGTACGAGTTGCTGCGGGGACAGGTCTCCGATCTGATCGACGAGTACTCGCCGCAGGAGGCGCCTCTGGCCGAGACGTTTCGTATGCCGGTGACCCCGCGGGCTTCGGAGTAAACGAGTTCGCTGACATGTGACTGCGGCAGCGTTCCGCGTGTTTAAACCCTGCGGGTTGGGTGGCACCAGCGACCCAACCCGCAGTTCGCGCGCCCGGACCGCGGTGCGAGCGTACTTCTGCCGAGTTGCGTCCGGGCTATACCAAGCCGACTACCGTTGCCAGCTTGTAGACACCCAGCCCAGCCGCCGTGAGCACGACGGCCGCGCCGAGAATGTTGGCTGCCACCCCATTGGCATGGCTACCCAGCAGATCGCGGCGATTGACCACAACGAGCAGGAACACCGCAATCACGGGCAGGAGCAGGCCGTTGGCTGCCTGGGCGAAGACGATCGCGTGAACGGGGCGGTAGCCGGCCAGGGCCATGGCTGTGCCGGCGATGACTATCACCGCCCAGGTTGCCCGAAACCTCCACGATCGAAGGTCCACCCGCCAGCCCAGCGCGCCGGCCGTGGCGTAGGCCGCCGCCAGCGGCGCGGTGATGGCGCTGGTCAGGCCCGCTGCCAGCAGACCCGTTGCGAAGAAGAGCCTGGCGCTCCCGCCGAGCAGCGGTTCGAGCTGTCTGGCCATGGCGGATGCGGACTCCAGATCGGTGCCGACGGCATAGCATGAGGCCGCGGTCACCAGGATGGCCAGCGTCACCAGCCCGCCGAGCACCACAGACAGGGCGGTGTCCAGCCGGGCGCTACCCAGGGCTTGGCGCAGGGGCACCGCTGACGGCCACTTCTCGCTTACCACGCTGGCGTGCAGGAACAGGTTGTACGGAACAACCGTCGTCCCGATCAGCGCGATGACGGTCACCAGTGAACCGGACGGCAAGGAAGGGACGAACATCCCGGAGAGGACGCTGCTCAGGTCGGGGCGCACGATGGCCGCGGTTAAAACGAAGACCACGCTCATCAGGACCACCATGCCGATCAACAGTCGCTCGATGACCCGGTAGGCGCCGGTCGCCAGCACGGCGCAGGCCCCCACACCGACAAGCGCGGCCCAGACCCGGTGATTGACGCCGGTGACGGCCTCGAGCCCGAGTCCGGCTCCGGTGATATTGCCCATCTCGAAGGCCGCGTTGCCGAAGGCGATCGCTGCCACAACAAGGAAGGTGACCAGGGTCCGACTGGCCCGGTTCGAGAACGTGGAGCGTAGTGCCTCCCCGAGTCCCTCACGGGTCACCAGGCCGAGCCGGGCCGACATCTCCTGTAGAACAACGGTCGCCAGGACGGCGAACAACAGGGCCCAGGCCAGGGCCAAGCCAAAGCCGGCCCCCGCCTGGCTGGCGGTGGTAACGGTGCCCGGTCCGATGAATGCGGCCGTCACCAGCAGCCCGGGGCCGAACAGGCTGCGCCTGGTCATTTGCATGTGGGCCGTTCCTCTCTGGAAGTCCTACCGCCCGACGGTTGCTCTGACCGCCGCTATCCGGGTGCTCCGTAACCGCCGCCGCCGGGCGTGCTGATGCGGAGCGTGTCGCCCGCCTCGGCCAGCAACTGGTCGGCGGAGGACAACAACCTGGGCTCTCCTGTACGGGGTACGAACAGGTTCTCTCCCGGCGCGCCGGGCTCCCCGCCGGCCAGGCCGTACGGCGGGCGTGTGCGGCGCTGCGTCAA
>JANQGB010000054.1 GCA_028277545.1 Phycisphaerae bacterium
CATGCCGCCCGGCGCGCCGTCGAACGAGTGGCAGCGACCGCAGACGTAGGCAATGTCGATCATGTGCGGCTCGCCGGTGTACTCGGGAGAGAAGCGCGTCCCGGCCTCGCCCAGGAAATCCTTGACCGTAGCGCCGCCGAAGTGCTCCACGACGATCTCCAGGTCCTCGCTCGTGATGCGGCGGTCCCGGTTGACGTCCAGTTCGGCCAGGTATCGCCCGCTGTCCATGGCCGCGACAATGTCAAACGGGTTGTCCGGCATCTCGATTCTGGGGGCGAAGATCGCGGCATGCGCATCCTGTGTCGCCTTACGCTTGCCTTGCCGGTTGAACTTCTGGTCCTTGCCCAGCTGGCCGATCTTGCCGCCGTTGCCGTGCGCCGGCGCCAGCGCCGCGCTGCAGGTGAGGTCGTAGACCTCGACCGCGGCGTTGTTGGTGCTGGCTACGTACATCTGACCGGCACTGTCGATAGCCACGTCGATGGGAATACGCAGCTCGCCGGCGCCGGTGCCGAATCCGACGGCCGGCACGAAGTCGGGATCCAGCTCGCTTCCCATGGAGT
Source organism: Phycisphaerae bacterium (assembly GCA_028277545.1). Classification (GTDB taxonomy): domain Bacteria; phylum Planctomycetota; class Phycisphaerae; order UBA1845; family UBA1845; genus JANQGB01. The sequence goes on from JANQGB010000054.1 coordinate 561, forward strand.
CAAACACCCGGATCGTGCCCATTAGGGCGTCGGCCAGGTAGATGTTGCTACAGGAATCGACCGCCACACCCTCGGCCCGGGCAACCCAGGCGAGCTGACCGCTGCCGACGTACAACGTGCGGTACCCGAACTTGGTCAGCACGGCGCCAGCAGTATCGAAGATCTGTACCCGGAAGTTGTCCACGTCGGTGACGATCACCCGGCCCAGGGCGGCGTCAATCGCGATGGCCTGCGGCGACTGGAACTCCAGCAGGCCAGAGCCCTGCGTGCCCCAGGTCCGAGCCAGGGCGCCCGTAGTCGGGTCAAACACGAATACCTGGTGGGCCTCGCTGTCGGTAACGTAGATTTCCTCGTCGACCGGGTGAATGGCGATGTCGTTAGGGGCCACCATGGCAAACGGGGTTGCGTCCACCTCGCCCTGATAAACGAACGCGGCGTCGTAGTAGGCCACGACGCCGTCAAGACGAGACACGAAGATGCGACCGTCGGGGTGCGCCGCGATTCCGACCGGCCCTTCAGGGATCGCATAAGTGCCGACCAGTAAGCCTGCTGCGTCGTACTCCACCACGACGCCCATCGGCTGGTCGGTGACGTAGATCCCCCCACCCGCCGAGGGAGCGATACGCCCCGGATAGGTCACCCCGTCGGTGTAACTATCGACGTGAGTCACATCTGCCGTCTGGCCCATGACCAGGGCGGTGACAGCCATCAGTAAAACTAACATCAGCATAGCCTCCTTCACTCGACTAGGTTCGTATCAACTGGCCCTGCGTGTTGTTGGAAGACCGCCGCAAAATGATGCAGCGTGTCCATCCCGGGTGGAGGGGCAAGTGACGTACCCGATCTCTGTTGCCGGAGGCCGAGCAGGCGATTCGCCTGTCAAGGATGGCCGTAATCGGATGTGTGGGAAGTAGTTAGGAAGTTCCGATAATAAGCCGATTCAGCTCACAAAAAACCGACTCGATTCCCCTGATTGGGAACCGAGTCGGGTGAGGTCTCGATTGTGAGATTGGCGCGATATCGCGGTTCTCTCCGGCTCAGCCGGTAAAGTAGTTCTGGAAGCGCTCGAAATCTTCCAGGTCCACGTCAACGTCCTGATCGAAGTCAAATACGTCGCATCCCGAACCGGGTGTTGTGTCAGGTCCGGACATGCAGGACTCGAAGGACGCGTAATCAACGAGATCCACGTCCCCGTCTTCGTCGGCGTCACCCGGTGCGGGCGGAGCCTCGTCAATCGTCAGGAAGGGCTTGGTTGTCGGATCGGAGTCCAGGGCGTCGATGAAGGCCTGGTTGGCGTCCTCGAGCGTGCCTGGATCGATTTGGTACCTGAAGGCAACCATGTTCTCACCGGAGGTCAGAGCCTCGCTGACAGCGGTGGACGCGTCCACCGTGTACACCGTTGGATCCTGGTAGGGCAGAACGGTGACACTGCCTTGGAGGATTGCGGGACCGGCGTGGAAGTCGTCCATGGTTTCCTGAAGGTCGGCGGGGTACGAATAGACGTGTACCACGACGTCCGGGAAAGGCCAGATAGGTGCGCCGCGGATAGTGAAGGTCAGCGTGGCTGCCACCGGCGGTTCGTACGAAACGGTGTTGAGGCTGTACTCCCACACGACACGGTGCTCTTCGGCCGCGGCCCGCTCGTCGGTGCTGAGGGCGATGGACCCTTCATAGCTCGACTCGTTGAAATACCAGTCCGCGTCATCGGCGATGCCGTCGAAGGGGCCGTAAAGTCCGCCGTCGGCCAGCGTGCCGTCTTTGGCCGGGTAGATCGTCTGGGCGCCGGCGCTCAGCGACGCACCCAGCCCACACGCACTCAACACCATTGCGAAAGCGAGACTTCGCTTCATTTCAAACTCCTCCGTCGCCTTTGGGCCCCCTGGCTCACTACTCTTCGCTCGCCTGCGCGGCGGCTTTGGTGCGGAGCAGCGAGGTTACTCCCATTCTAGGCCGCGGCCTGCCGGCGGTCCTCCGCGGGCGGCGGCCACTAACTCTCATCTCCAGCGTGTCAGACCTCAGGTCCTACTCGCCCCGGAGTCGCCGTCGTTTATCGGCTCTCCAGTGCCTGGTGCAGCGGCGGTGTCTCGGCCTCCTCGTCAGTAAGGTACTCTTGCAGGCTGGCCCTAACCGGCGGCGCTGACCGGGAGGACCGTCCCCCCGTAGCCAACGGCGACCTCGCCGGGCACACGAACGTGTCGCAGTCCTCACCCACGAACCAGGTTCCGCCCAGGACGTCGCACTCGGCTCGCGTGTTATTACCCGCTACGGCGCCGCCCACACAGCAAGCCCCGATCTCCGGCTGGCAGGGAGGTGGCGCTCCGCAGGCTGCGGCATCGTCCGTAATCGTCAACTGGAACTCGCCCGACCCGGTGCCCGCGCCACCGACGTGGATGAAGTACATCTGGTCGGGGTCGGTGCACCAGCTCACCGTGGAGCTGTCGGTCGAGATGCCACAGGCGCCGTCGTCGTCGCTGCCCGCAATGCAGTCCAAGGTGTCGCAGTCGCAGAAGACCTGCAGCACGGTGTCGATGGTCGTACCCGTTTCACACGTGGTTGCAGTGAGCGTGTTGCCCGTGCCGACCACCGAGAACCACAGACCCTGTGTCGGATCGGCCGGGCCGCACGGCGGCACACTGTCGTGTATGCCCTGGGAATTGTCTAACGTGTAGGTCGTATCCAGGGACAGATCCGCCGCCCGGTAGCAGGCGTCGTTGACCGGCAGGGGCTGATCGTCGTCGTAGTCCACCCAGTCATACTCGCCCCAGAGCGAGCCGTGTCCGTGACAGGTCTGGCACCCCGTACACATGTCGTGTGAGAACATGGCCGGCAGCCAGTCGGCGTGACAGGCGACGCAGAGGTTGCCCCACTCGACCTGGTCCGGCTCTGCGGCGGTTATCCCGACGACCACGTCCTGCACGGTTCCGTAGGTGTCCCAGGGAGGGCCGTTAAAGCCGGTGCGGCGGGCACCGTCATCGACGAAGGGCGTGCCGTCAACGACGTCGCGGATCAGGTATGGGTTGCCGGCGGTGTTGGTCGGGCTGTACGACCCGTGCGGATCATGGCAGACCACGCAGTCCAGGTCATACGACGGGGCGCCGGAGTATCCCGTCCAGCCGCGCTTGGAGGCGCCACCGTGGACAGAGTGTGCCAGGGTGTAGTCCACGTACCACGGGCCCTCGACGTACTCGTTGGAGTCGATTCCATGCAGTGACGTGCAGTCGGCCGTCTGGCAAGCGCCGTCGAGCGTCTCGCACCAGTCGATGCCCACCGCATCCCAGCGGGGGTCAGATGTATCGACGATCGGCCCGGTCACGCCGGCCGGGAATCCCGGATCAAGCGGGCTGGACCCGCCGCCGTGACAGGACAGGCAGAACTCGTTGTTGCTGCCGGCCCAGGGCGTGGTGGTGGCGAAGGGGTCGGCCACGGGCTGCGCCGCCGACGAGGTATGAGCACCGTGACAGCTCAAGCATTCTATCTTGGCGCCGCTGAAGGACTGGTCGGTGTCACTGATGTCGTGGTGACTGTTTACCTGGCGGAAGGTGGCGGCCTGCCCGAAACAGAAGTCGCCGTACCACTCTTCCCACTGCAGTGTACCCTGGAACTTGGCCGCCACGTCCGGCGGCGGGTTACCGTTACCGAACGGGTCGGTCGGCGCGGCCAGGTTCGTCGCCCCGTCGGCATCGTGGCAGCCGGCACAGAAGTCGGAGACGTCTGGATCGGAGGCCAGATCCTCGACCTCCACGAAGCGGTAGATGGTTCCGTCATCTGGATCGACCAGCTCCACGTAGCCGTCCATG
>JANQGB010000135.1 GCA_028277545.1 Phycisphaerae bacterium
CGGCCTGACGCGTCGCGTGCGGGGGTACATCAGCAGCAGCGCTGCCGCCAGCAGCGGTGGCATGAGCATAATGGCCGCTTCGCGGCCGTACAGGCAGAACGGGCGGATCGCCAGGTATCCCCCCACGCCTGCCAGGGCTAGCGGGATGAGCCACTTCGTCTAGTGTCGTGCTTTCACGTGGGCTCCTCAAGCCGGACGGTACCGTCAAGAGCATGGCACGCACAGGTATGGACCGCAAGCCTGCCAGGCAGGTACTTGCTCGCCGAACTGCGTTCAGCGTCGCTGGCCAGCGCAGGCCAAGCGGCAGCGGGCCGCTCGCACGCCGCCTCTGACGCGCTGCGCATTGACATACCTTTTCCCACTAGGTATTATGCCTAGAGATAAGAGGTATCCGTGTGGCACGCTGGCCTGACCTGTTCTCAGGCGGCAAGAATCGGATCTCCGGCAGCCAGGAGGAGGAGCAGCAAGGGCGAGAGCGCGGAACTCGGCAGGTCCGACGAAGGGGCGCTATCGAGATCGAGGTTGGCCGGATGCTCAGCGCCGACCTGGCACCGGCTGGTTCAGCCGTGACGGCCGGGCCGTTGTCCGGTGTCACTTCGATTTGGCCGCAAGGTGGCAAGATGGCGACTTCGAGCACGCGACGGAGGCGATCCAGAAACCTCGTCGCCGGACCGCGGCCAGCGGACGAGGCGGGTGAATTAGGACATACGTAGTCCAGTTTGGCAAGCGCGGTTGTAATGGGCTGCGTGGATCGCGTAAAGTAGGAGATTATGGAGTGGTGAAAGGGAGCTCCCCCCTTGTCAGGGGCCTTCCAGAGGCTTGTTCTCCGATTGACCTTAGTTTTAGCAGAGGAGGGTGTACCTTGAGGATCTTTGTTCCATTCATCATGGTGTGTGCCTTGCTGCTTCCTCCAGGAGTGGCGCTCGGCGTGACGGGCGACTTCGACGCGGACGGCGACGTTGATCTGGACGACTACGGCTTATTCTACGCCTGCTTTGACGGGCCGGGCGTTCCGCCGGCCGGCTCCTGCCCGGGCGGCGTGGATGCCGATCTGGACAACGACGGAGACGTGGACCTGGATGACTTCGCGGTCATGCAGGCGGCGTTCGCCGGACTTGCCCCCACGATGACCGAGTTGGCCGGCAACTCGCTGGGCGAGTATCCCCACTTCGAGTACGTAAAGGCCTTCAACGATGCCGAGACCCTGGAATTGGCCCTCGACCCGACGCGCTTCCCGGGCATCATCGGCAAGACAGCCGACATTTACGTTGTGGAGGCCAAATCGGCGGGCCAGTGGCAGGTCGACCCCTCCCTGGTGGACGCGACGGCCGACGGCGCGATGACCGTGACCTTCAGCGGTACCACGATCCAGGAGAACACCTTCACCGTGGCGGCTCCGTACGATCTGGACAGCGCTGTGTTCCAGGCGCGTACCGGCGACTACACCGGCCTGGGCCACGGTTACGACATGGTGGTCGACGCCAACCAGAACGGCCTACTCGACGGCGGGGATTTCCTCGATGGTGGCGGTAAGCAGGCGGGGCTGTACGTAGTCCACGACACGACGCTGCTCGGCCCGCTGGCGGTGACCCAGATCGACTCCTACAGCGTGGGCACGATCTACGGCATACCGTCCAACAAGACCTTCGAGCGGCTGTACTTCCCGACCAATATCGCCTCGATGGACCCCTGTCCGCTGATCGTCATCAGCCGTGGCAACGGTCACCAGTACACCTGGTACGACCACATCGGGCAGCACATGGGTTCCTACGGCTACATCGTGATGTCCCACGACAACAACACCGAGCCGGGTATCGACACCGCCTCGCTGACCACCTGTGGTCACACCGATGCGGTCATCAGCCTGGGACAGGCTGGTTCGCTGCCGGGTGCCAGCGCCCTGGCGGGCAAGATCGACACCAGCCGCATCATCTGGATCGGGCACAGCCGCGGCGGCGAGGGCGTGGCCATGGCCTACCACCGGGTCGCTTACGCCACGGGGAGCTGCCAGTACACCCCGGACCCGGCCAACAACTGGGACGCGGATAGCCTGGTTGTGGTGAGCAGCATGCTGCCCACCGACTTCTACGGCGCCGCCTTCACCTCCTACGCTAGCTGCACCACGGACCCGCGCGACGGGAACTACCACCTGTGGACCGCCTCCGGTGACGCCGACGTAAGCGGAGTGCCGGGCAACGATGTGGCCCAGACCTTCCATCTGCACGATCGGGCGGAGGAGTACCGGCACTCGACCGTGGTGCAGGGCACCGGGCACGCCTGGTTCCATGACGGCGGTGGCGGTTCGGTGTTCACCGGCCCCTGCCCGATCGGTGAGGCCAACACGCACCTGATCCAGTTGGGCTATTTCCTGCCGCTGATCAAGTACTACGCGGAGGCCAACGTGCCGGCCACGGACTACTTCTGGCGACAGTATGAGAGCTTCCGTCCGCCCAGCGTGCCGTCCGGCGGCTTCTGCTCAGCCTCCGGCGGTGACGCGGTCGTGGTCAACAACACCTACAGCAACGGTTCTGAAGACGGCAACTTCGTAATCGACGATTACCAGACGAACCCCACCGCCGGTGCCAGCAGTTCCGGCGGGGCGGTCACCTACTCGGTGAGCAATCTGACCGAAGACCGGTTTGACGACGGCAACACCAGCTTCACCTGGAGCGCCAGCGACCCGATGAACGGGTTCACCTACGGCGCGACGGCTATCCCCGACGACACCCGTGGTGTGGTGTTCGATTGGGACGGAGCCAATGCCTACTACGAATGGGAGATAATCGCCGACGAACGGGACTTCACCGATAACCGTTATCTATCGTTCCGCGTTGCCCAGGGCACGCGCCATCCGCACACGGTGGCCGTCTTGGGTGACCTCACCTTCAGCGTCACGATGCGGGACACGAGCGGCGAGACCAGTTCGATCAACATCGGCGCCTACGGCGGGGGTGTTGAAGAACCGTTCCAGCGCACAGGCGAAGGCAGCGGCACCGGCTGGGCGGCGGAGTTCGAGACCATTCGCATTCGTCTGACGGACTTCCTGACCAACGGTGCGGATCTGGACCTGTCCAACATCGCCGCGGTTCGCCTGGACTTCGGCTCGGCCTGGGGTTCCACCGAGGGGCGTATCGGCCTGGACGACGTCATGCTGACCAACGACCTGGCACCGTACTTCGCCGCGATGACCATGACTCTGCCGGTATCCCCGCCAGACTTCCTGCCGCCTGGCGTGGCCACGAACATCGATGTTGAGATTCAACCGGGCGACGACGAGGTGGTGGAGGGTTCGGCCCTGCTGCACTACCGCTATGACGGTGGCGTCTACCAGACAGTGCCCTTGACGCAGGTGGCGGGCGAACTGTGGCGAGCCACGCTGCCGGCCCCGGACTGCGGCGATCGCCCGGAGTTCCACTTCAGCGTCGAAGGCGCCGTGACCGGGCCGATCCACGTGCCGCCCAACTGGGCGGACCAGCCCTTTGTGGCCTTTGTGGGCACCGCGCTCATCGACGTGCTGGCCGACGATTTCGAAACCGACCAGGGCTGGACGGTCTGGAGCGATCCCAGCCTGACCGGCGGTGAGTGGGAACGCGGCGTTCCCATCGGCGGCGGTGATCGCGGCGACCCGCCGACGGACTACGACGGCAGCGGCCAGTGCTATCTGACCCAGAACGTGGACGGCAACTCCGACGTTGACGGAGGCCCCACCATCGTTACCTCGCCGATCATGGACATGAGCGCCGTGTCGAATCCGGTGCTCAAGTACGCCCGCTGGTGGCGTAACGACGACCAGGATGGCGATCCGATGTACGTGCAGGTGTCCAACGATGGCGGAGCCAACTGGACTACTGCCGAGACGGTCATCAACGTGCCCGCGGAGTGGTTCTATCAGGTGATCTATCTGGACGACCTGGTACCGCCGCTGCCGCTGACCGACCAGATGCAGGTTCGGTTCAGCGTCGAGGACGTTCCGAGCAACTCGATCGACGAGGGCGGCATCGACGCTGTCGAGATCATCGGGATCGAGTGCGAGTAGTCATGGACCGGGTTATACGGCTCACGACCAGAGTGAGCCCCGAGATAGAGATGAAAGGACTTTACGCCATGAAAGCAATATCCTTTGTTGTGTGCACGTTGGTCGCCGTCCTGGCGGTGAGCCCCGCGCCGGCGGGCGAGGCGCCGGACGCAGCGCCGGTAGCCGGTCCGTTGCCGGCCATTCCGAACACGCCCGCCGCGGTGGAAGGCCTGGTCTACGCCAGTAAGTTCACCCTGGAGGAAGGCTTCACCTACTACTGGTTCAACGCCGGTACGGGAGAAGGTTGCCAGGAGCGTCTGACCGTCGATTCCGGTTGGCTGCTGGTGCTGAAGGTGGATCCCAAGTTCGTGGCTCCGCGTCAGCTTGCCCAGCCGGTTCTCTACGTGGGCGACATGACGGCCGAGCGGCTGAACATCGGCTACCGCTCGGGTCACGTGGTTGCCATCGTGCCCGGTGACGTCGATCTCAAGACGGCCCCGATCTACTTCGGCACGCCGGACCTGCCGGAGCGCGTGGACAGCGAGAAGGCGGCGGCGGAACTGAACAACGCCACGGCCGCTGAGATTCGACCGTTCTCCGACGACGCGGTCGAGTCCGCCAACAGACGTGGCGGCGATACGCGGAGCTTCCAGAACAAGGCCGAGATGCTTCAGCTCGTGGTGGACCTGCTCAAGCAGTATTCGCCGATGGAGAAGGAGCTGATCGCCACCCTGGTACCGACGCCAGTGTCGGCCGACTAGGTTCG
>JANQGB010000145.1 GCA_028277545.1 Phycisphaerae bacterium
TTCGATCCGCTGGTGAAACATGCCATAGTCGTAGCGGATGCCGTAGCCGTAGCCGGCCAGGCCCAGCGTCGCCATCGGGTCCAGGTAACAGGCGGCCAGCCGGCCCAGACCTCCGTTGCCCAGCCCGGCGTCCTCCTCCAGCTCACGCAGTTCCTCCAGGTCGAAGCCGGCCTCGTCCAGAGCGTGAAAGAAGGTGCTGTACAGGTCCATGTTGATCAGGGCGTTACCCAGCGTGCGCCCGATGAGGAACTCGAGCGACAGGTAGTAGACGCGCTTGATGTCCGCCTGGCTGTAGTATGCCTTGCGGGTGGCGATCCAGCGGTTGATGAGCCGATCGCGCACGGTCATGGCCAAGGCCAGGTAGCGGTCCTGGGGAGTGGCGAACCCGGGCACTTTGGCCTGGGTGAAGGCAATGTGATTGACCAGCGAACGCTTGATGGACTCCAGATCAGTGCCGCGCCGGGGGTCACGAACCTGCTCTGTGAGATTCTCGTCATTGACCATTGTCATGGTTCACCATTCCTTGAAGGCCAGAAGGACCCGGCAGAAGCGTCCGCCCGCCGCTGTCGGGCATTGCCGGCCTGATTGCAGAGCGAAGACTAGCCGACGCCTCCGGGACAAGCAACTCACGCCCAGTTCCAGGCCTATTAGCCTTTGATTGCCCCGCAAGATCGGCTATATTGCAGTGGCGTTGCAATATAGCCGATCGGAGTGGCGTATGTACTACCCGCGAACCTTGGATTCCTGCTGGATGGACGCTTCGCAGCAGTTTCCAGTGTTACTCCTTACCGGACCACGGCAGGTGGGCAAGACGACGCTGTTACAGCACGTCTGCGGACCGGAGCGGAACTACGTCTCGCTGGATGACCCGGCGCTGCGTGCCCTGACCATGGAGGACCCAGGCCTGTTCCTGCAGCGATTCGCGCCGCCGGTGTTGATCGATGAGATCCAGTACGCACCACAGCTTCTCCCCCACATCAAGATGGCAGTGGATGCATCACAGCAAGCTGGGTCGTTCTGGCTTACCGGTTCTCAGCAATTCCAGATGATGAAGGGCGTGTCCGAGACGCTGGCCGGGCGGGTGGCCATCATGCACTTGCTGGGCTTCTCAGGGCGCGAGCGGCAGAGGCTGGAACTCGACGTACCCCCGTTCCTGCCCACTTTGCAGCGAGCCGAGGAACGCAAGGCATCCGGCAGCAGCACGAATCTGAAGCGCGTGTACAGGCAGATATGGACCGGCGGCTTTCCCGCCCTGATCGCCGGACCGGCGCGCAACCGCGATATATTCTACAGTTCCTACTTGCAGACCTATCTGCAGAGAGATGTCCGAGACCTGGCTCAAGTGGGCAACGAAGCGGCCTTCCTGAGATTCCTCAAGGCCTGCGCTGCGAGGACCGGACAGTTGCTGAATCGGTCGGACCTGGCAAGGGACGCCGATATCAGCGTCAACACGGCCAAGAGCTGGCTCTCTGTCCTGGAGGCTAGTCTTCAGGTCTACCTGCTGCAGCCCTACCACAGCAACGTGACCAAACGTCTGGTGAAGAGACCGAAGCTCTATTTCCTGGACACAGGATTGTGTGCCTACCTTACCGAATGGTCGTCACCGGAGACACTGGAGGCCGGCGCAATGTCCGGCGCCATATTTGAGACACACGCCGTGGTCGAGGTCCTCAAGAGCTGGTGGCATCGTGGCCAGTTTCCGCCGATCTACTACTACCGCAACAGAGACGGAAAAGAGATCGATCTGCTGGTGTCTTCCGACCAGAGACTCTATCCATTGGAAGTCAAGAAATCGGCCACCCCGAACCGCAACTGGAGTGAGGCCTTCGCTGCACTGAGATCACTGCCGGAAGAGACGGGCGAGGGCGCGGTGGTGTGCCTTTGTCGTGACATCCTGCCGCTGAGCGAGAAAGTCGTTGCCTTCCCGATAGGACTGCTGTAGTGCTGACGTGGTGCCTCGGGGTCTCCGGCGTCCTTGGCCGACGTGTGTAGGCAGCGTCGTCGACAGTCGGCCGGCCGCGCGAACTGAAGTTCGCGGCTCGTCACTGTCCTGGAGGACGTCCGCGCAAACTGAAGTTCGCGGCTCGTGACTATCCCTGTGGACGGCCGCGCAAACTTCAACTCGCGGCTCGTTACCGGCTAGTAGTCTTTAGGCACTACATTACTGCGACCAAACGCCAGCGGCCACGCGGCGGGTGGTCCAGGTCAATCAATCAACTGGCAGGTGCGATCGACCGCGTGTCCCGTTTCACCACCGTCCGATATCGCCACACCTTACGGTACCTGGTGGGCCGATTCCGTCTTGCGGAGTCGATCGGGTATACTGGTCACTGGCGACCGGACCGAGCCTGATCGAGGCGGCCGGATCGCTTCGGCTGGTGCGGGTGCGTCATGTGGATCGAGTCGGCCCGCCGGAATCTGGAAGGGGAAGGATAATGAGGACATTCTTCACAGCGCTGGTGGTGTTGCTGGTCTGCCTGGCGGGCACTCGGGCGCCGGCGGCCGAGCTGTCGGTGTGGGCCCTGCAGGCCGACATGCGGGCTGCCATCGGAGCACCCGACACGTCGCTGCCGCCGGGCTCTATCGCCTACAACCGCTTAAACGGGACGCTGCTGATCGCGTGTGGCGGCAGCAAAGCGAGCATTCTGGAGTGGCAGCGTGGGTCGTCGACCGGCACCGTTCTGGTGCCGCATGACAACTGGGGCACGCAGGGGCCACCTTCTCCGCTGTCCTGCACCTTCGTGCCCGCCCGCTGGTCGTACATGGTTGGCGACGGGGGCGAGGACAACGTGATCCTCGAGGTCCAGCCCGGCGTGGCCGGCCAGACGCCAACCGTATACCTGACCTGCTTGCCTCCTACGTTCCCCGCCGGCGGTCTGCCGGTCGATAACACTTACGGATACTACAAGAATCAATGGACGGGACTCGATCAGACGGTCAACCGGTTCGCCCTGGATGGCAGTGGAACCGAGAGCGTCTACGTTCCGTACACAGCCTTTCAGGCCTTATTCAGTTCCGGGCCGAGCCGGCAATTTGTCATCGATTCCGCCGGTGACATCATCGTGTCGGCCCGCACTTCCTCGGCCTACAAGGCCAATCGCGGCCTCTATCGCTGGGACGAGGCCGCCGAGGAACTGGTACCCATCGTCCGGCTGGCAGAGATCACCGCTCATACCGGCGCAAGCAGCATGATCGTGTACGGCCTGACTATCGACGCCCTGGACAACATGTACTTCTTCGACATCTACGCAGCGGCCATCCTGAAGATCACGCCCGACGGGCGGGTCAGCACGCTGCTGACCACCGTCGAGATTCGGGACTTCATGGGTGATCCGGAAATGGCGGTATGGGTTGACAACCTGGCCGTGGCCAACAACCTGCTGGTCTTCACGACCGGCACCGTGAGCGGGCACGTGCTAGCCATGCGCCTGCCCCTGGACGTGGAGACGGCCACCATCCCGGGCAGCGACTACGAAGTAGACGGCCCTACCTACACCTATGAGATCGGCAAGTTCGAGATCACCAACGCCCAGTATTGCATGTTCCTCAACGACGCCGAGGCCGCCCAGCAGGCAGACCCCAACGATCCGCGGTGCACCAACATGTGGATCGACTCTTTCAATGGTGACGTCTACATGACGGACGTTACCGTCTATCCACCGGGGAGCGAATGGTACGATCGCACACTGTACAAGACGTCAGACATCCCCGACTCGAAGATCAAGTACGACATAATCGCCCCGCCGGGCAATCGCTTCTATGTACTCGATGGCTTCGACCACCACCCGGTGGGAACGGTAACCTGGTTCGGAGCGGCCAAGTTCTGCAACTGGCTGACCATCGATCAGGGCCTGGATGCCTCGCAGATCTGTTACCACGAAGGCAGCAGCAAGCACGACTGGTACGCCACAACGGCCTCGGATTGGCAGAATCAGGGACTGTTGGACGATGAGCGCCTGGACTTGGTCCGCAACTACCGCGGCTTCCGCTTGCCCATGGATGGTGTCAACTACGACAACGGCGGGCCCGGCGTGGCCCACTCCTGGAACATGGACGCCAACCCCTACAACGAATGGTACAAGGCTGCCGCCTTCGACCCCCAGGCCCCGGATACGGTTCGGTCGGGCCCGGGCGAGAATGAGGAGGCACAGCCCGACCACTGGCTCTACGGCTTCGGCGCCGACGTGCTTGGCGATGCGGACGCCAACTTTTCCGCCAGTGGCGACCCCTTCGCCGAAACCACCCCGGTGGGATGGTACAACGGCGTGAATCAGCTCACTGACGGCACACCGACCAACGACACCAGGAACCGCTACGGCCTCTACGACATGTGCGGCAACATGTCCGAGTGGATAAACGACACGGCGCTTCAACATCCCTGGAGTTCCACCTTCCGCGGCACGCGCGGTGGCAGGTGGGTCAACGCCGACCCGGCATGGCTCACTAACAGCGTTCGCAACATCACCACCGCCCGCTATTACGCCGAGAACAGCGTCGGTTTTCGAGTGGCCAGGTCCACCGGCTTTGGCGACTTTGAGGGAGACGGCGACGTCGATTACACGGACTACGCGTTCCTGGCCAGTGCCCTGACCGGTCCGGTCGATACCGTGGCCCCGGGCATGGGCCTTGAGGCCTGCGACTTCGACGGCAACCAGCACGTCGACCTGCGCGACTTCGGCGCCTTCCAGGCCGTGTTCGGGCAGGCGCCGTAGTGCTGGTCTTCCTGCGTTCTACCGCGCCAAGGCAGCGCAGGTACGCAGCGACGGAAACCCGGGCCAGTGCCGGTACGAATACGACCGAAGTGCCCGCGAAGTTGGTCCTGGATACCAGGCAAACGGAGGAGGAGGGATTCGAACCCCCGGAACGGTTACCCGCTCAACGGTTTTCAAGACCGTCGCCTTAAGCCACTCGGCCACTCCTCCAAGGACGTAGTGCAGTCCGTCCGGATAGCTGGTTCCCGCTTGCTGTCTCCCCCCTGCCTGGCGGTCACGGCCACCCGGGCCGGTCGCGTCAGTACGCCCGGACCAGCCCCGAATCGTCGTTAGTCGTTACCGCAGGCGCGCTTACTGCAAAGCCGGCCTCCACTGCGACTGGGGCCGCAAGCTCGCTTAGCCTATCGCGGGCACCGGCAAGCGCCAAGACAGGGGCGACTGAGGCGGGACCGCTCCGGTCGCTACGGAAGCGGGCCGGTGAAT
>JANQGB010000263.1 GCA_028277545.1 Phycisphaerae bacterium
GGCCGCTCCGACCAACAAGAGCGAGGAGGGGGCTGGCATTGCCGGCCCCCTTTTTGTGAACAAAGGGGTGACGGGACGCATGGCAACCCACGCACCAACGGCAGATAGGGCTTTTGCGGGCGGTAATGCAGATGCCGGCGTCGTCCGGTGGCTGATCACCGTCACCGGTCTCGTCGGTTTCATGGTCCTGCTGGGCGGCGTGACCCGCCTCACGGAGTCCGGGTTGTCGATGGTGGACTGGCGCCCGGTGACGGGGTGGCTGCCGCCGCTGACGGACGAGGCGTGGGCGGCTGAATTCGCCAAGTATCAGACCTCGCCGGAGTTCCAGAAGGTCAACAGCTTCTTCACCGTTGCCGACTTCAAAACGATTTTCTGGTTCGAGTACCTGCACCGTTTGCTCGGCCGGCTGATCGGCGTGGCCTTTGCCGTGCCGTTCTTCTGGTTTCTGATCAGGGGCCGGATCGCGCCGGCGTTGAAGCCGCAACTATGGCTGCTGCTGGCGCTGGGCGCGTTGCAGGGCGTGATGGGCTGGTACATGGTCCAAAGCGGTCTGGTCGACGAACCGGCCGTCAGCCAGTACCGCTTGGCCGCACATCTGGGCCTGGCGTTCCTGATCTTCGGCTACCTGATCTGGCTGATCCTGAACATCCGGCGGCCACTGGAGGGGCGTCTGAGACCCTTTGCCGTGGTTCTGACGGTGGTGGTGTCCCTGCAAATCCTGAGCGGTGCCTTCGTTGCCGGTCTTGATGCGGGCTTCTCCCACAACACCTGGCCGCTGATCGACGGGGCGTTCATCCCGCCGGATATCTTCTCCAGTCCACCGTTCTGGCCCGGCGCCTTCGAAGACGTCCGGCAGGTCCAGTTCAATCACCGCATGCTGGCCTACCTCATCGCCGTGCTCGTGGCTGTCTATTGGTGGCGGCACCGGGAGGGTGGGCCAGGCGTTAATTGGCTGGCCGGCATCACCCTGTTTCAGATGATCGCCGGGATTGTGACGGTCATCTACCTGCCTTACGTGCCCGCCTGGCTCGCCGTCTTTCATCAGGCGGGTGGCCTGGCGCTCTTCGGGGCCGCCGTTTTCGTGCTGCATCAGGATCGACCCATCACACGGACGTGAACGGGCATCTTCTTTGCCCCGGAAGTGCCGGTTGCTAGGCTTTCGCTTTCAACGGTGCGGACAACAGGCCCATGCGATTTCTGATAGCCGCTCTTTCTCTGGGACTTCTCTCTTTAGGGGCCTGCAAGAACGAGATCGTTACGGATCTGCATTTCACGGACTTGCTGGATGTCGCGGGGAAGCGCCAGCCCGGATCGCTGGCCCCGGCCAAACTGAGTGTTGAACTCGATGACCCTGACTATTGCGAGCGTTCGGCGGATGACCTGCTTGCGCTTCTGGGCGACTATTTCGAGGCGCCTGAAATCTATGCCTGCGAGCGGCAGGGAGACCGGGGCACGCTAACCCTGCAGATATTCCTGCCGATCTATCCTGACGCCGCGAGCTGGCTCGCCGCCGGCAACCGGGTGCTGGGGCTTTATCCGCAGGACGCGGAGGG
>JANQGB010000298.1 GCA_028277545.1 Phycisphaerae bacterium
ATTCACCGCGGCCGACGCCCTCCAGGTGGACACGGCGCTGCTGGCCGTTGAGATGAACACGCCGGGTGCCTGCGGAGAGACTGCCGTCATCCTGGACCCCACGCCACCACTGCTGTGCGCCGATCGCGTCGCCATTCTGGCCGACGATTTCGAGAGCGGTGCCGGTGGCTGGACGGTCTACAACTCCGGCCCGCCCACGCCCTACGACTGGGTACTGACCGCCGACCCGCTTCCCAAGGCGCGGCCCGGTGTGGCCTGGTACTGTGACGACCCGATTCTGGGTGACTGTTCCACCGATGGCGTGCCTGAGATGGGCACTCACTCGCTGGTAAGCCCGGAGATGGAGATGCCAGCCGACCTGCACCTGCCGGCCCTGGCCTTTGTCCACTTCGTGGAGATAGAGCCGCGCTACGACGGGGGCCAGGTGGCCGTCCGGATCAACGGCGACGATTGGCAGGCCGTTCCCGCCGCCGCCTATCGGCAGAACCCCTACAACACCACCCTGTTCACCGCTGGTCAGGGCAGCACCAACCCCAACGCCGGGCAGATCGCCTTCAGCGGGGCCGACTCGAATTGGGGTACGTCGCTCATCGACCTGGGCACGATGGTGGCGCCCGGCGACACGCTGCAGGTCAAGTTCGAGTTCTCCAAGGACTGGTGCTACGGAATCACGGGCTGGTGGATCGATGATTTCGAGGTCTACCACTGCCCTGCCGGCGAGGACTGTAACGGCAACGGCGTTGCCGACGACGTTGATCTGGCCGCCGGGCCGCACCGCGACGCCATCGTGTTGCAGCCTCCCAACCACTCGTCCGGCAACGCCAGCGATCTGGACGACGCGGACATCGGTGTGACGGCCCTGGCCGACAACGTCATCCTGCTCAAGCAGCAGGCCATCGAGTCCGTCCGCCTGTGGGGCGGATACTATCCGGACAGCCTGGAGCCGCCCGATCACTTCACGGTCATCTTCCACGACGACGGCGTCGCGGGTCCGGGGGCGGTGGTGGCAGTGCGAAGTGATGTTACCTCCAGCCGCCTGCTGACCGGAGGCGACTTCCTCGGATTGCATGTCGACGAGTGGGAATACACGCTGACTTTTGATCAAGCCGTGGTGCTGGAAGCGGGTACCTACTTCGTCGAGATACTCAACGACACCACGGGCAGCCCGGACACCTTCTTCTGGCAGCGTGCCCTGGTGGGGCACATCCCCGGTGCGTACGGCGCCTTCGAGGCTCCCGGCCAGGTGTGGCTGCACGACCCGCTGCTCAACTTCTCGCTGGAACTTTATGGCCCGGTGGTGGGTAACGACTGCAACGCCAACGGCTACCAGGACGCTTGTGATCAGTTCGGAGACCACACCGGTGACGGCTTCGTGGACCTGGCTGACCACGCCGCCCTGGCGGCGTGCCTGACCGGACCCGTCCTTACCGCTGTCGACGAATGCACCTGCCTGCTTGATGTGGATGGCGACGGCGACTTGGATCTGCTCGACTTCGCAGCCCTGCAACGGACGTTTGGGGACTGAGGCTGCCGCCGCCCATGTGGCACAGGCTTCCAGCCTGTGCCTGCACCGGCAAGATGCCAGTGCCACATTCTGGGCAGCAGCGTGCCGGCAGGCGGGCGGTAGCAGCGGCTCGTCGACGGATGCTTACTGGTAACCCAACTCTTCGAGATCGTCCTCGTCCAGCCCGAAGTGGTGGCCTATCTCGTGCAGCACGGTCGTGCGGACCTGCCGTACTATCTGGCGGCGGGTGCGGCACAGGCGCTGTATGTTGTCCTGGTAGATGACGATGCGATCGGGGTACCTGACCGGATGCTCGACGCTGCGCTCGGTCAGCGGTGTGCCGTGGTAGAGGCCCAACAGCGCCCGCGGGTTGGGCATACCCACCGATCGCAGCGTGGGACGGTCCGGCATCGGCTCGATGTCGATGGCCAGCCCGTCCAGGTAGGGCAGGAACGCTTCGGGCACCTCATCGAGCGCCTGGTCCACCAGCATCCGGAATTCTTCAGGTGTCAGCTTCATCGGCGTCGATAAACCTCAGTACCGGTTGGGCCGGTTCGGCGTAGCGCCCCGATTCTGAAGGTGCGTCGCTGGCGCGGCTCCTGGTAAATACGTCGGCCTTGCCCGGTCGCAGGTGGTTTCCTACGATGTTCCGCGGCCGACAACTATTGGAGTGTATACCTTGATGGGCCTGAAAAAAACGACCGCCTCTGCCATACTCCTGCTGCCGGGCGTGCTGTGTGTTCTGGCGACCGGCTGCATGCCGGATGGGCTGCTGATCCAACCGGTCTCCACCAACCGGGCGTTAAAAGAGACGGTGATCCTGCGCGAGTCCGTCTGGGCTTCCGACAAGATCGCGGTGATTGACGTGGCCGGCCTGCTGTTGAACGCTAATGAGCCGAAGATACTCGGCGCCGGAGAGCACGGCGTAAGCCTGCTCCTCGAGCAGCTCGATCGGGCTCGCCGTGACAGCAACGTCAAGGGCGTCGTTCTGCGCATCAATTCGCCCGGCGGGACCGTTACCGCCAGCGAACTGATGCACGAAGAGATCACCCGTTTCCGCGAGAAGACCGGCAAGCCGGTAGTGGCGGCTATGATGGACGTGGCGGCCAGTGGGGGCTACTTCGTAGCCTGCGCCTGCGACGAAATCCTGGCTCTCGACTCCACCGTTACCGGCAGCATCGGAGTGCTCTTCCAGACCTTCGACCTGACTGGCACCATGGCCAAGCTGGGCATCGGGGCGGATGCGATAGTCAGCGGTGCCAACAAGACCGGCG
Organism: Phycisphaerae bacterium; assembly: GCA_028277545.1. GTDB lineage: Bacteria > Planctomycetota > Phycisphaerae > UBA1845 > UBA1845 > JANQGB01. The sequence goes on from JANQGB010000298.1 coordinate 2,779, forward strand.
GATCGCCCTTTAGCAAGATGACCGACGAACAGCGAGCCATCTTCCAGGCCATGGTTGACGAGTTGTACGATCAGTTTGTTGATGTGGTTGTAGCCGGCCGGCCCGGGTTGGACGAAGCCGGGGTCCGCGAACTGGCTGACGGCCGTATCTTCACCTCCCGGCAGGCTCTCGAACTGGGCCTGATCGACGGGATCGGGTCCATGCGGGATGCGGCCGCCTCGATCAAGGAGCGTACCGGCTCGGAGACGGTTCGCCTGGTCCGCTACCACCGGCCCTACGGCTACGTAGCCAACTACCACGCCAGCACACCACGCCCCGATGGCAGCGTCAACCTGATCAACGTGGATCTGCCCGCCCTGTGGTCACTGACCACGCCACAGTTCCTCTACCTCTGGGCGCCGGGCGGATAGTGTAGTGCCGTGAAAGTACCGGCGCGCAACGAGCCGCGAACTTCAGTTCGCGCGGACGCCCGAAGCGTAACGAGCCGCGAACTTCAGTTCGCGCGGACTCCCGAACGTCGACGACACAGCCAGCGCGCATCGATCGATAACACCGGTAACTCGCAGGCAGGTAACCCCGCAACCTGGTGTCCACGCCCGTCCTGCTGCATAAAACGCGAACCGGCTCTGCCGCCGGGGGTCAGAGCCGGTTCTGACTGGGGGTTGTGAACCGTCAAGGTCACGTCAGAAATGACGTCGACGTGTCGTTAAGCTTCAAGTCTATTTGCCCTGCCGGGCTCTCCGGCTCATCAACGCGGCGCCGCCGGCGGCCAGCAGGCCCAGCGAGCTGGGCTCAGGCGTGACGTTGACGGCCAGGTCGAGTTCGTCGTTTCCGCAGGCCGGCCGCCACTCGACGGTCTCGATGGTCTGTCCGGCGAACATCCTGGTGTCGAAGGACAGCTCGATGACCGCGTGCTGGGCAGTCTGCGAGTCGCGGGTGTAGGCGTAGTCGGACATGCCCAACATCGCGCTGCCGTCGTCAATCTCGAACTGGACCGGCACCTTGGGGTTGATGGGGTCCAGGAGCCAGTCCACGTCAGACCAGATCGACCCGGTCACCTGCTGCGGGTCTGCATCCTGGTGGCTAGTGGTGTAGCCGCTGTTGTTTAGCAAGTAGGTCGAGCCGGGGGCACCTTCCTCGAGCAGCGTACCCAGGCCGCCGCCGACGCCGCCTCCCACCTCCAGGCCGTAAGTTCCGGCATTGGTCTCGATCAGGATGTCGCCGGGGGAGTACCGCGCCAGGCCGTTGTC